>JAUWTE010000460.1 GCA_030609765.1 Acidobacteriota bacterium | reverse complement strand
CGCAGTCGATCATCGACAAGCTGACTGAAACCGATTTCCTCACTCCGACGAAAGACACCGACCCGCCTGCCTATCGCCTGCTTCATCACTGCCAGGATCTTGCCGATGCCGCCGCGAAGCCCACACCGCCCCGTGACGAGATGCGCAAGAAGCTGCTCTCCGGCATCGCGCGGTTCGTCGGCCTGCAGGTCATCAGCCTCGGTCTCGGCTACCTGACCCAGCTTCTGATGGCCCGCATTCTGGGCAGCAGTGACTACGGTTTCTACTCCATGGCAGTGACCATGGCCGGGGTGCTCGCCTACGTAGCGTCGCTCGGATTCCCCTACGGCGGGCTGCAACGGTTCATCCCGCAGTACCTGAAGGACGAGACGTGGCCGAAATTCAAGGGGCTCGTTCTTCGCAGTGTCGAGCTCAGCGGTTTGGCCGGGTTCGCACTGGTCGCCATCGCCGCGCCGATCCTCTGGTTCGTTGCCGTGCCGAACCTCGAAAAAGAGGTCCTTTGGGTCGGCATGCTGATGGTCCCCGTGGCCGGTCTGGCGATGGTTTTTTCGGGCGTATTTCAATCTATGAAGCGCTGGACCGCCTCGTACTTCTCGGACGAGGTATTCATGCCGGCGGTGTGGATTCTCGTCATCCTGGCGATGACGCAGCTCGTCGACCAAGTGACGGTCTTGATGCTGATCATCGGCTCATTCTGTGTCCGGGTGTTGTCCTTGGGCGTGGAAGGGACATGGATGTGGTTCGACTTGCCCAAGATGGTGCGCAAGGCGAAGCGCCAGAACGAGACGAAGAAATGGCTCGCCACGTCCCTGCCCGTGCTCATTGCCACCCTCTTCGGGATCGTGGTCTATCGTGCCGACCTGCTGTTCGTCGGCTCCATTCGGGGCACGACGGAAGCGGGCATCTACGCAGCCGTCCTGACAACCACAGAGTTGTTCGGGGTTTTCCTGGTCGCTGCGAGCACGGTGGGAACTCCAGAAATTGCGCCTCTCTTCAAGAAGAAGGACATGAAGGCATTGCAGCACCTCGCCACTCTGCAGGCGCGACTGGCCTTCTTTCCGGCCCTGCTGGGCACGGTCTTCTGTGCCATCTTCGGCACCTGGATCCTGAGCCTCTTTGGTAACGGTTTCGAGGCTGGATACACCGCGCTCCTGATCCTGCTGTTCAATCAGCTCGCCAAGGCCGCCATCGGCGCGCCGAACATGTACCTGGTCATGTCGGGCAACCAGATGCGGATGGTGCAGGTCTACTTGCTATCCGCAATCGTCGATATCGTGCTTCTCGTGGCGCTCGTTCCCAAATACGGCCTCGAGGGAGCGGCAATCGGCAGCATGGTGGCGATGTTCCTGACGCAATCCTTGCTCGCGCTGCTGGCCCGGAAGACGACGGGTATCCGCACGACGGTCTTCGGGATTTAGGACGCGGGCAGTCTGGCGACTCTCTCAGCCCTCCAGGGCAGTTACGACGAACAGGAGGGTTGTGCCCAGCGCTAGGCCGACGACAAAGGCCGGGAAGCTGGAGTCTGTCTCAGAGGGGATCTCCTCTTTGATGACGTTCAGCAGGATGGCTCCGCCCAGGAACGCCGTCAGGAGTGCCACGGTCAGCACATGATCGAACTCGGTGGTGATGGCTACGACCCAGCCCAGGAGAAGGGCAACCAGCAGCACCAGCCGACCCTGCCTGCTGAATAGCTGCGCGTGGTGCTCCTCCAGCGATCGGTCATTGATGATGAAATGAAGCGCCATCGCCAGGGTGAAAATCAGCGCGTACGCGACGCCGGCCTCGACACGCAGCGGCAGCGTGTAGGTGATCAGGAAGTTGTAGAGGGCAAACGACCCGAGGTGGACGTAGAAGAACCGCCGGGTGCTTTCGGCTTCGGCCGCCACACCGGCGGTCCCATCCCGCACTCCCGAACGGGCCCAATACTCCAAGCCCATGAACGTCGTGAGGCCGAGTAGCGCGAGGCAGTAGACGCCCAGATCTCTCAAGGGAGTCATCGTCACCTGCGCGGCCAGGAACTCGCCGATCGTGTCCTTGCTCTCGAGCAGCCCGGGCAGCATGTGCAGAAAGACGAACGAGACTGCCAAGCCGCCACTGAAGGAGGTCATGACGCGCTCGGGGATGCCGGGCAATCTGCGCAGGCGTGGGGCTAGCCAGTGGAAGGCCGCCAGCGCCAGCGTCAAAAAGAGGCTCACCCACAGGGCCTGGGCTTCAGTCATTCAGATCAGCACCTGTTGGCCTGCATGCCTATCCACGCCTCACCTACGAGCAAGGGGAGGACCGTTCCGAGCTTGAGCTACCGCGATCGGGCTCGCTCGAGCTCCTCCTCGATGATCTCAACGAGCGCCTCGTATCCCACTGCCCCACCAACCATCGGCATCCCGTTGATGAACACTGCCGGCGTGCCATCGACGCCCATCCGAGTGGCGGCCTGCATATCCTCTTCGATCTGCTCGGCGAACCTCCCCGAATCGAGGCAAGCTTCGAACTCGGGAACATCGAGATCGAGTCGCTCGGCCATGGCCACGAGCGAGGTGATATCGAGCTGCCTCTGCTGCTCGAACATCAGGTCGTGCATCTCCCAGAACTTCTCCTGCTCGTGTGCACACAGGGAAGCCTCGGCCGCCTTTGGGGCGTTCGGGTGGATGTTGAGAGGAAACTGCCGGAACACGACGCGCACGCGGCTGCCGTACTCATCCTTGACCTGCTGCATCGTTTCGGCGAAGACCTGGCAGTAGGGGCACTCGAAGTCGGAGAACTCGACGATCGTCACCGGCGCGTCGGCCGGTCCGCTCGCCGGGGAGCTCTCGACATCGATAACGGCGCGGTACGGCTCAACCAAGTAGACGACCTCCTTGTCAGCCGCCAGCTCATCGGTGAGGTCGGCGAGGACCTGATTACGCTGGACCTCTTGCAGGTAGACCTGTATCTGGCCGTAGAGCTCCTCGAAGCTCCGGCCGCCAAGCCTCGCCTGATTCTGCTGGAAGAAGGCGGTGATGTCTTCCTGTGTGACACTTACCTTGTCTTGGGTCTCGGCGACGATGAGCTCTTCCCGGGTGATGCCGCGCGCCTCGGCCGCCCCGTCGAGCAAGCGGGAGCGCACCATATCCTGCACGGCTGCCTCGATCAGACGCTGCCGCTCGCTGAGGAACTGGAATTCCATCAGGGCGAGCTGGTCGCCGGCGATCTCATCGAGATCAGCACCGGTTACCGCTTCGCCATCGATGGTGGCCAGCACGTCGGCGGCCTGCAAGGAACCGCCTGCCGCCTGCGGCGTCGCAACCGCGCCGGATCCACCGGCCGCGTCGGACCCGGAGCAGCCGATCACCACCATTGTGACCACGAACAACGCCAGCACCCGTGAGGGTCCGGCGAAGGGTAGAGAAATACCGCGCTTGATCGGGTGCTTCATGAGATTCCTTTTTTGATCTGT
>JAUWTE010000266.1 GCA_030609765.1 Acidobacteriota bacterium | reverse complement strand
GGGCCATCAGCAAGATCGGGCCGCCGCCATCTCCCGTGCCCCGATAGCGGGCCACCAGGTTTCCCAGCTCCGGCGCAGGCCCGATGACCTGAACGTCATCGACAGGGAAGCCGGCGGCGATCAGCCGGGCGGCCATCGCCTCGGCCGCCTCGAGGGTCCGGTCGAAGCCTTCGACCGTGGGAATCTCGATCAGCTCTTTGAAGATCTCGCGGGCAAGCTCTTGGTCGACGGTGGCCTGCTCGGCCGGGCCCGCGGCAACCTGCCTGGCCCGGCCCGTGGATTCGTGCTCCGCCTGGCCCGCGTTGACCGGCGGCGCGCTGAAGCTCGGCACCGACAATGCCAAGAGCGAAGCCAGACCCACTATGGCCCGCTTGCCATGACGCCGAAGATGGGATGGTTGCGAGCTCGCTTTCAGAATACTCATGCGTCCGATCCTCTCACTACCTTGTTGCGCAGAACGCCGATGCCGGCGATCTCGATTTCGACGGTGTCGCCGGCTTTCATGTCAGCAGTCGTGCCCGGCGTACCGGTATAGATCACGTCACCGGGAAGAAGGGTGACGTATCGACTGACTTGGCTGACAATCTCGTCGATACTGAAAATCAGGTCCGCCGAGCTCTCGTGCTGGCGCACCTCGCCGTTGAGGCGCGTTTCGATCATCAGGTCGTTGTAGTCCAGACCGGTGACCAGCACCGGACCGAGGGGGGCGAAAGTATCAGAACCCTTGGCACGAAACCACTGCAGGTCGTCCCGCTGCCAGTTGCGCTCGCTGACATCGTTGCCGGCCGTCACACCGAAGATATGGTCGGGAACCTCGGCTGCGGAGATGTTCTTGGCCTTTTCGCCAATTACCACAACCAGCTCGCCCTCGTAGTGGACGCTCTCGGTGTCGGACGGGATGACGATCTCATCGTCGGGGCCGATGATCGATGTCGGAAACATCGAGAACACGCCGAGCTGCTCCGGCGCGGGCCGCCCTTTCAGATGGCTGTGATAGTTCAGCCCGATGGCGATGACCTTGGACGGCTCACTGGGCGCGAGAAGCCGGACGTCGGAGAGCGCGACGGTGGCACCCGTCTCCTCCGGGGAGCTGAACAGGTCACCCCCCAGCTCCTTGATGGTGTCCCCTTCGAGAATGCCATAGAGGTGCCGACCCTGGTGAGCGTACCGGACGTAATGAGTCACTCCATCCTGCGCCATGCTCGTTTCCTCCAAGAAGATGCAAGAGAACTGGAAGGCTATCTTCCTTCGCTGCCCAGACCAGGCAGGGTGTCACGAATACCCGGCCACCAGCGCGCGATCCACTCGACCATCTCGGGATCGATGCCGCGCGCGTCGATCACATGCGGCGCGATGCCCATGCCACCGAGAGCGTAGCTGCCTGCGATGGCCATCCCGCCGGCGGCGAAGTAGAGCGCTACGGCCAAGCCACCGAGCGCGATCCAGCCGACACTGAGGCCACCGAGGGCCACAGCTCCAACGCTGATGCCGCCAAAAGAGATCCCCCCCAGGCTGAGTCCGCCCAGTGAGAGGACCCCAATCGAGATATCACCGATGGCGATAATGCCCCGGGCAACTTGAGGTGCCCCGGTTCTCGGGTTCAAGCCCCTCGTGATGTGAACCAGAGGGATCCCCAGGATCTCCGTTTCTGAGCGGTACTCGTAGCCGATATAGGCTCCGGCAATGCGAGCGCCGCCACCCGGTAGAGCTCCGCCGGCCTGTGCACGGCCGTCGAGGAATTCGCCGCAATAGCGGCACTTGACCGCATCGTCCTGGATGTATTCAGCACAAAACGGGCATGTCTTCATGCCTCTATTCCTGACGCAAAGCGACGATCGGATCAACCCTTGACGCGCGGTGCGCGGGGACCAGGCAGGCGACCAGCGCAACCAAACCGAGGACGACAGCCACAGAAATCAGCACCATGGGGTCCATCGGCTGAACATCGTAGAGCTGGCTCTCCACGACTCGGCGCATCGCATAGGTGCCGGCGATCCCGAAGGCAAAGCCGACGACCAAGATGATCAGTCCCTCCCGCAGGATGAGCTTGAAGATCCGGTCGGCACCGCTGCCAAGGGCAACGCGAATGCCGATCTCCTTGGTGCGCTGCGCCACCATGTAGGCGAGCACGCCGTAGATACCCACCGCCGCCAGGAACAAGGCGACTCCGCCGAAGACCATCGCCAGGACCAACGGCGAGCGGCGCGATACCAGAGACTCGCTCATACGCACCTGCATGGTCTGCGGCATGATGAACGGCATCTCGGGATCCATGGCCGTGATCTCGGCGCGCACCGCACCGATCAGGCTATTCGGATCGACCGCCGTCTTGATGGCCAAGATAGGACCCGACCGCGGGTCTTGCTCGTGGGGAAAGAAGTAGGTTCCCACCCGCTCGTCCGGATCGACCAGGGCCCGCAGCTTGATGCTCTTGACCATGCCGACGACGTCAAAGAAAACGGTGTCTTCGGTGATTGCGGCGATGTCTTCGATGCTCATGGGCCGGTACATTCTCTTGCCGATCGGGCTCTCGCCGGGCCAGAACTTCCGGGCCAGCCGGTCGTCGATCATGATCACCGGCGCTGAGTCGGGCGTGTCGGTTGCATCGAAGAACCGTCCCTCGACCAGCTCGACGCCCATGGCCTCGAAGTATCCGGTCGTCACGATTACCCGGCTCGGGGAGACCAGTGATTCTCCCGCCTCCATTTCGTAGCCCTCAGCCAAAATAACGCTGTCGCTATTGTTGAACCCGAACGGAATGGTGTCGGTGGCCCCGGCCTCGACAACGCCCGGCAAGGCACGAATACGATCGAGCGCCTCGTTCATGAAGGCGCGCAGGGCAGCGTCATCTTCGTAGCGTGCGCTCGGCAGCGCCACGCCGCCGGTGAGAACCTGCTCAGGGTCTCGAAAGCCGGGATCGATCGACAACACCTGGCGGAAGCTGGCAAGCAGCAGGCCGGCGCCGATCAGGAGGATGAAGGCCAGGCTGACCTGCACTACCACCAGGCCACTGCGCACGAGACGGGCGCCCTTGCTGCTTGTTCCGGTTCGACCTTCCTCACGAAAGACCGAGCTCATATTGACCCGGATAACCTGCAGCATGGGGATCAGGCTGATCAGCACACCCACCAAAACAGCCAGGCAAAGAATGAACGCGAGGACGAACCCGTCCATGGATACCTCACTGCCGCGCGGAAGCTCGTCGAGCCCAATGCTCCTCAAGGCGCTCAGCCCCCAATAGCCAAGCAACAGCCCGAAGGCACCGCCGAAGATCGTCAACAGGATGCTCTCGGTCAGGAGCTGTCGAGAAACGCGCCAGCGCCCCGCCCCCAACGCGAAGCGAGTCGCCAGTTCCTTCATCCGTACGCTAGAGCGCGCCAGTACCAGGTTGGCGATGTTCACGGCGCCGATCATGAGAACGAAAAGGACTCCTCCCCAGAGGAGATAGAGCATGGGGCGAATGTCGCGCGTCAGGTACTCCTGCAGGTTGTGAACCTGCACGTGGTGGCCGGCGTTCGTGAGGATCTCTTGCCATTCGGGAAGTCGCTCGAGATTGGCGGCACTGATAGCGTCCATCTGAGCCTGGACCTGCTCGAGGGTGGCATCGGGGCGCAGCCGCCCGATGTACTCCCAGTTGTTACTGTGGCGATTTCCGTCGCCTTTCTGCTCCTCCGAGAAGGCCAAGGGTCGCCAAAGGTCGGTGTCGGGATCCAGGCCCTCGAAGGTCGGGGGCATGACGCCGACGATAGTGTAGGGGCGACTGTAGATGCGCAGGTCGCGACCGAGAACATCTTCGTCGCCGCCGTAGAGCTGCTGCCACATGGCATAGCTGAGCACGATCTTCTGCTCATTGCCCGGCTCGCCTTCTTCTTCCGTGAAGATGCGGCCGAGGATCGGCTCCACCCGCATCAATCTGAAATACGAGGGCGTGACGTTCAGGCCCAGGGCACGCTGAACATCCCCTTCCTCCCCGATCGTCAGACCAGCATTGTTGAACATGGCCTGCTCCTCGAGAACATCATCGAGCTCGCGGAGGCGGTCATAGTAGTCGGGCACGCCGTTGGAGGCGCGCTGGACACCGGCGTTCGGGTAGCTGTTGAAGCCGATGACGAGTCGCTCTGACTCGGGCACCGGTAGCGGCCGCAGGATGACCGAGTTGATGACGCTGAAAATCGCGGCGTTGGCGCCAATGCACAGCGCCAGCGTGGCAATAGCGGTGATGGCGAAGCCCTTGTCTTTCCACAGCAGCTTCGCCCCGAACTTGATGTCTTGCAGCAGAGATTCCATGGGCCCGGTCCTGGCGAAAGTCTCGTTGAGGCGCAGCTCTCCTTCTGCCCCTATCTAAATAGTTTGACGCAGGGGGTATTGGGGATGTTTCACGGGCCGGGTTTCACTTCGGTCGCGCGCCATCTCAGTCGCGGACCACTTCCACGTTCACCGCGATACCTTCCTTCACGCTCGCCGTCACCACGCAGAAATCCTCGAACAGGCCCAGGCAACGCTCCAACCTGGCCTCGTCCTCCGCCGCGACTCCCTGTACATGGATCTTCACGTCGAGATCACCAATGCGCAGCCGCTTACGCTCGTTGCGCACGTGCTGACCCGAAACGGTGGTGCGCACCTTTGCGCCCTCGACCCTCGACTTCTGCAAGCAGAACAGCAGGCTGGCGCTCAGACAGTTCGCCAAACTGGCGGCCAGCAGGCGCGAGGGATTGGGGCCCCGACCGTGGCCGAGCGGCTCGGGCTCATCGACGAGAAGATCGGGGACATCGTCCAGGTTGAAACGCACCAGGAACTCGAAGCCATCTTGTTGCTCCAGCTCGACAGTGAAGCGGCCTTCGGCATCACTAGACACAGCGGCTATCCTCCCCGGCCGGGCACGGTGAGTGCATCGGCTGTCTTCGTCGGCCTGCTACTGCTCGAAGCAGTAGAGGTGAAATTGATTGCTACAGTTGATGTTGCTAGCAGGCCGTGCTGGTCCACGAGCTCGAGGTGGAGCGGGCTGGAGACGAGGACGATCTTGCCCTCTTGCCCGCCCGTCTCATCTACCGGCTGCGAGATGATCCAGAAGATAAAGAGGATCAGGGTCAGAAGGACGATCAGGATCAGAATACCCAGGCCCTTGGATTTCACGGCCGCCTCCTTGGTCC
>JAUWTE010000289.1 GCA_030609765.1 Acidobacteriota bacterium | reverse complement strand
GCCGATCCAAAACAGCAGCAAGCGGACCTTACCGGTCATGACGTAGTCGTACTGCTGCCGTATCCGGAAGTCGGAAAAGACCATCTGTACCGCCTCGTCGAGCGCCGGTGGAATCGCCTCCGGCATCGAGACCTGCTGGGCCACCCCACCCAACGGCTCGGAAACGGGTTCCTGAGCAAAAGCGGGCGCGATGACAACAAACAGCACCATCGCCGCCCACGGGATCTTCATCATTTGCTGCGTTGTTTTCTTCATAGCTAGCTCCAAATCCCGAGGATCAAATGGGGAGCGAATGCGACGAGCCCGAAGCGAACCAGCCGGCCGCAGGTGCCGAAGAAGAAGTACCGGCCGAAGTCGAGCTTCAACGCACCCGCCACAAGGCTCATCAAATAGAACGGAGGAATGCCGACGGCCGAGCTCAGGAAGACGAACCCGGACGCGCTCGCCGGCTTGCGCTCGAAGCGCTGTCGCCAGCGTTCGATCGCCGCCGCTGTCCGCTTCTTCGGAAGCTTGCCGGCACCGCGGCCGGTCCAGTAGACGGCGATCTTTCCGGTCATCTGCCCAGCCGTCGCCACGAGCACGAGTGCTGTCAGCTCGAGCGGCGACTGGGTGAGCACCGGGAAGGAAAGCACGATGAGCTCGGCGTTGACCCAGGGGACGACAGCACTCACCACCGTCAGGCCGAAGCACCAGACTGCGACCCAGGTGATGCTCAACTCTTCAAGGCCGTACATCATGCTCTCCATGGTTGGCACGTCGATTCACCAGCCGGGACGGCTGAGAAGGACGATATAAAGCATCCAGGTGGCTGCGTATGGCGGCAGGAAATAGCGCCGAAGATCCCACCACTCCTTGAACGGCCCGGCCATTGAATTGAACTTCCCGGGCACGTAGTCGGAAGGAAAGATCTTGAACAGCAGCTCGAGGAACATCCGCATGCTGCCGATCGTCGCCAGCGACAGGAACGCCAAGCTCTCGGTATGCGACGACACGATGACGCCGCTGAGAGCTCCGAACGTCGGGCTCTTGGCGAACTTGTACCAGGAGAACCCCTCGATGGACCCGTCCTTGTAGCCGCCGCCGATCGCCTCGGCCAAGCCGAAGGCGGCGCCGACGATGAGCCCGTAGACCGGTGCCGGCAGCGAGGTCGGCAGCAGCTTGCAGGCGCAGTAGATACCGTATCCCGAGGCCAGGTAGCCTGCACCGAACAACAACCGCAACAAGGGGTTGTGGACGACACCGTTGAACCAGTGCATCTGGGTGGGAATCCGATACTCGGACTGCGGCTCCACTCGCACGAAGAGCTTCCAGAACTCGGTCGTGATGCGAGAGAGCGCGAAGGCCGACAGATAGACAATGAACAGCGTCTCGCCTTCGAAGAGACCCAGCGCCGCCAGCGCCGCGGTGACGACCGCCGCGATCACGAGCTCACGCGCGAATCGGTGCGGCATGAAGGACTCATGCGGCGAGTCCTTGTAGGCACCGTAAAGGGCCGCGTGCAGTCCGGCTGTGACACCGACCACCACGATGAGAAGAAACATGATGCTACCCCCTCCGCGCCGGGGTAGCCGGTCGATTGACTGGGCCTCGACGCGAGCTGTCTACTCACTAATGTGAGAAGGGGCAGCAAAATGGCTCATTTTGGGCTAGTGAACAGCGCCAAAATGTGCCAGTCGGGTTTCCTACTTGATGGCGAAAAGGTGCCTCTCGCCGCGGATGAAGATCATGCCGTTGGCGAGCGCCGGCGACGCGTAGACCGGCTCGTCGAGGGAGTTGGTGCGGATGATCTCGTGCTCCGGGCCGGCACGCATGACGAAGGAGTCACCGTCCTCACTGGTCAGGAGGATCTTGCCGGCGAAGGCCACCGGTGAGGCGGTGAATGTGGCGGGCACCGGCACGCGGCCGCCTTCATAGACAACTTCGCCGGTATTGGCATCTAGACAGGTGACGATGCCGCGGTCGGTCATCAAATAGAGATAGTCGCCATAGGCGATGGGCGATGGCACGTAGGCCGTGCCCTTGTTGTAGCGCCAGACAATGCGATCTCCGTCATCACCGGGACCGGGGCGAATCGCCATGGCGACCTTTGCCTGGCTGCCGGCGGTCGCGAACACGAGGCCGTGGCCCGCGACGTAGCTGGGAATCGGGTGGCTCCTGGTGCCCTCGGTGCGCCAGAGCTCGGCGCCTGTGGCGGGATCGTAGCCGATGACAGCTTCGGCGCCAGACGCGACCAAGACGGTCTCGCTGCCAGCTTCGTCGCCGGTCTGAACCAGGATCGGCGTCGCCCAACTCCGGCGTGTCGGGCGATCGGTCCGCCACACCTGCTTGCCCGTCTTGCGATCGAGGCCCGCAATGAAGGAACCATCACCCATTTCCTGATCGGCCTGCACGATCAGCAGATCACCAAAGAGAATGGGCGACGTGCCTGGCCCGAGGCCGGCCTTGGCGAGACCGCCGAACCACACTTGCCAGACGAGATTGCCATCCAGGTCAAAGACGTGCAGGCCCTCCGACTCGAAATAGTCGTAGACCCTCTCGCCGTCGGTCGCGATCGTAGACGAGGCATAGGTGTTCTTGCGATGACGATTGTCGTAGACGGGCCCGTCGAAGATCGTGCGCTCCCAAAGAAGCTCGCCGCTGCCGGCATCGACGGCGAGCACCATGAGTCTCTGCTCATAATCGGCCCCGACGCTGTCGGGATGCAGGTACCCGGGCTTCAGGTCGTAGCCGATGTGGTCGGGTGCCAGCCGCCCGGGGAGCTCATCTCCCTCGATATTGGTCGTCAGGAAAATCCGGTCGCCCCAGACAACGGGGGACGAGTGGCCACGCCCTGGGATTTCGGTCTTCCAGGCAATGTTCTCGGTGGAGGACCAGCTGTCGGGATAATCGCCCTCGGCGACGCCCCGCCCCCCCGGCCCGCGCCACTGCGGCCAGTTGTCGCTCGTTTCCTGCGGGATAGGTGTCGGGACAGGATCCGTAGGCCCAAGATCCGCAGGACTGGTGACGGCCGCGGGAACAGGAGCAACCGATGGCAGCGACACCACGAGCGTCGCGACGGCGGCGAGGGTGAACAGCGAGCGTGGCATGCCAGCAAGACTACTGGAGCATGCGCCCTGGAGAAAGTCCGGTCAGAGGTGCCGGTCAGTCGTAGTCGAGGCGAATCTCCTCGGTCGCCATCAGCGGCTCGTTGTTGGCCAGGATGGGCCAGGAGGACAGTCCGACATGCACGCGCCGATATTTTTCCGGAATCGGGTGGGTGCCGACCACAACCGGGACTCCGTAGCGCTCCTCGATGAAGGACTTGAAATACTTCAGGCGCGGGCAGGGCGGATAACCGACCACCATGCCGGTGGCCAGGTGTATCGCCTCGGCGCCGTTCTTGATCATCTCCTCGGGCACGTACTCGACATTGCCGCCTGGGCAGCCGTCGCACGTCGAATAGCCGACGACCTCCAGCGGCTCGTCCGCCGGATAGCGGCTGAACGCACCGGCTCGCTCCCGCACAGAGCGTAGGCACTTGCCGCCACCGCACGTTCGATAGCGATTACAGATGATGATGCCGATCTTCATGGTAGAGAGCCTCCAGCTTCGAGTGCCGCTGTGGTGAGCTCAGTGGTGCCCTCCGTGACCCTGACAGGCCTGGTTGGGATCGAGCTGCTGCAGGTTGCCGGCCCGCGCCTCGTCGAGCACGTCCTGCAGTGTTGTGCAGGCCGTCACCATGACCGGAATGTTCACGGCTGCGAATCGTGCCACGGCGTTGCGGCCCATGCCACGCACCACGACCGCGTCGAACGCCACACCTGTGAGCTGCTTCATCGGACTGCACTGGCCGTGCTCACGATGATCGTTGTTATTACTGAGGACCTCGACCTCGGCAGTGTCGGTATCGAGCAGGCTGAAATACGGGGCGCTACCGAAGTGCCCGAACACCTCGGCGTCGATCCCTTTGTCAGTTCCCGTTGGTACGCAGATGCGCATCTTCTTCTCCCTTTCTGATGACCAGGGCCTGGTTCGTCACGAGCGTGCGGACCACTTTGGCCCGGCCGGTCTTCAGCAACCGTTGCACCGTCCCCCGCGATACTCCCATTCGCTCCCCCGCCTCCTGCTGATCTAGATCCTCCAGATCACACAGACGCATGGCCTCCAATTCGCTGAGGCCCATCTCCTCCGTGGTGAGCTCGGTCATGGGAATGCTGCGGGGCTTGAAGACCGGGTCGCCCTCAAAGGCCTGGCAGAGACGTTGTTTTCGTGGTCGGGGCATGGTGCTTGCTCCTATTTGTGCATATGCACAGAATATACCCTGCCCTGGCCTCGGGCAACCTAACCCGGATTTCTCAACGGGCCATGAAGCGAGCGGGGACAAAGCTCAAGCCTTGCGAGCCACCACCTGAACCACATGACCCAGGCCACGGTGCAAGGACCCCTCGTGGATCTCGCGCTCGCGCTCCCGGGCGTACACGAAATCCAGGCCGCGCAGCTCCTCACGCAGCTCATCGAGTGTCATCAGCCGCTCCAGCGTGCGGGGACCTCCGGTGCCGTAGTCGAGTTGCCGCGGCGTGTAGGCCTCGAGCAGGAAGACACCTCCAGGCCGCAGGCCCTCGACCACCTGCCGGTGGATCCGCCGGCGAAGCTCTACGGGCAGATGGCAGGAGATCGAAACGATGCCCTCCCAGCTCGCGGGTTCGATCTCGAAGGCGTCGGGGTCGGCAAGGTCGGCGAGGATCGTCTCGATCTCGACGCCGCGATCGGCGGCGAGCTGACGCGCCTTCTTCAGCCCCACCGAAGATGAGTCCACCCCGACAACCTCGTACCCCAAACCGGCGAGATGAACCGAGTTTCTGCCTTCGCCTTCCGCGAGGCTCAGCACACGACCCGAGGGAATCTCGCCCGCCATTTCCGCCAGGAAGTCGTTC
>JAUWTE010000333.1 GCA_030609765.1 Acidobacteriota bacterium | reverse complement strand
CGGCCCTCTCCGACTCGGTTGCGGCGGCCGACGCTCACTTCTCGGGAACCGAGGGACGGCGCGCCGTCGTGCTGCTCACGGATGGACATGATGAGGGCAGCGAGAGGAGGCTACAGGCCTCCATCGAGGCCGCCCAGCGTGCTGACATCGCGCTCTACCCGGTGGCTGTGGACCTGTCGATGAACTACTTCCGCGAGCACTGGATTCTGAAGCGCATGGCGGAGGCGACGGGAGGGCAGTTCTGGACGATCAACATGCGCGGAGATCCGTCACACATCTACGAGGAGATCGCCGAGGACCTGCGAGCCCAGTACCGGATTACATACGAGCCGCTAGTGCAAGGTGGGTCAGGGGAATGGCGCACCATCGAGGTGCGCCTGAAGGGTCATGACGCAAAACACCTGCGCGTGCGGGCTCGGCCCGGGTATTTTTCGCGATGAATTTGCCGCTGTAGCCAAGTGCCTTTCCCTCGGACCTTGGCGATTCTGAGCCGCGCAAACTCGTTGAATACGGAGGGTTTCGGTTACATTGACCATAGAGGTAGGCAGAGCCTATACTGGTAGGAGTCCTGCCAATGGGGATCCCCCCCAGCGTTGACAAACTCTCCAGAACGATGCTTAATACTGCCTTCTTGCCTGGCCTGCATTTGTGTAGCAGCGTGCAAGAGTCTGTGCAGCTTCAATCTGGAGTCCCAGCCGATTTCCGGGTTGCAGGCGTCTAAGATGTGTCCCGAGAGGAGACACACGAGCTCAACAGGGAGGTAAAGTCGTGGATCTTTCCGGCGGAACCGTAATGCAGTTTTACCAGTCGGGCGGCCCTGTCATGCACGCCCTTCTGGCCTGCTCGCTCATCGGTCTCGTATTCATCATCGAGCGTGCGTGGTCCCTCTACCGCGCCAAGATCAACACCCAAGAGTTTCTCGACCGCGTGCGCACCGCCTTGCTCAAGCGCCGGAACGTCAAGGAAGCTGTGACGATCTGTGAAGAGTATGGCGGCCCTATCGCTAACATCATGAAGGCCGGGTTGCTGAAGTACGGCCGGCCCCAGGAAGAGATCGAGCGCACCATCGAGGCGGCCTCGGCTCACGAGCTGTCGCGCCTCGAGCGTGGACTCAGCGTGATCGCGACGGTAGCCAACATCGCCCCGCTGCTCGGCTTCTTGGGCACAGTCTCGGGGATGATCAACTCCTTCGACGCATTGGCACGTGCCGGCCTGTCGAATCCGGGCCTGGTTGCCAAGGGCATCTCAGAGGCCTTGATCACGACCGCGACCGGTCTGGCTGTCGCCATTCCGATGCTGGTCGCCTACAACTACTTCACCTCCCGCGTCAGCAAGTTCGTTCTCGAGATGGAAACGTCGGCGAACGTTCTGCTCGAGACATACTCCGAGATGGAAGATGCGAGCGGCGGCTCTGCCTAAGGCATGTGCCCGTTGATCGTTGCTTACACCTCGAGGGCAGGCAGTGAGACGATGCTATGAAAATTAAGCGTCCAAAGCGCGCTGAGTCGTACGTTCCTACGGCGTCGATGGCGGATATCGCTTTCCTGCTGATCGTCTTCTTCATGGTGACCACCACGATCTCCGTCGATCGAACGACTGTCCAGCTTCCCACTAGCATGGAGCGCGGCGAGACCCCGAAGGACTCGGCGGTCATCGTCGTCGAGGAGAATGGCGTCGTCCACTTCTCCGATGGGGAGGAAGGCAGCCGCGTGGTCAACCCCTCGGACATCTTGCCGTCCGCGGCCTTCATCATGTCGAAGAACTCACTCAAGTTCTTCCTCATCAAGGCCGACGGCAATGTCCAGTACATGGCGGTTGACCAGATCATGGAGCAACTCCGGCAGGCGGGCGTGCGGAACATCGCCATGCTCACCGAGCAGGAATCGGTCGGCTAGGAGGGCGCGAAGATGAAGCTCAAAAGACCAAAGGAAAACCCCGAGATTCCGACGGCGTCGATGGCAGACATTGCCTTTCTGCTAATCGTCTTCTTCATGATCACCTCGGTCTTTTCGGTGACTCGCGGGCTGGAGTTCCAGCTCCCCCGGCAGGACACCGCAACCGAGTCGACCCCGGAAGAAGCGGTTCACATTCGCGTTGAGCCAGCAGGGAACGATTGCGTCTTTATCGTCGATGACGGGCAGATGGCGTTGCGGGATATCGCTGTCTACTTGATGCCTAAGTTGGCACGTAACCCCAACAAGTTCGTCATCATCGATACTGCTCCAACCGCTCCGTACCGCTGCATGGTGAATGTGTTCGACGAGCTCAAGCAGGCCGAAGTCAAGAACATCTCCATTCCCACGGAGGCCGAGAAGGCCGCGTGGGGACGGATCATGTAGCCAGGGGGGGGTGATCCTGAATGGCTGAGCAACCAGAAAACACGCCCAAAGTCGGAGCAAAGAATTCCAAGGCCGACCGCAAGTACGGCCTGGAGACTTCTTCATTCGGCAGCGAAGTCGGCGAAGATAGGCAGTCGATGAAGATCGCGTGGATCGGCGCGCTGATCCTCCACTTCGCGCTGTTCATCATCGTCTTCCCGGAGTTCCAGACGACGGTGGCCGAGGTCGAGACCAAGGAAGCGGTGGTCATCAAGCGCTACAAGCCGCCCGAGCCACCCAAGGAGCAGCCGAAGAAGAAGGTCACCCGGCGCAGGACCTCCAGGGTGCCTATTCCTGACCCGACTCCCGACGAGCCTGAACCCATCACCGCGGAGGAGGAAGACTTCATCGAGACCGAGATGGCCCAAACGACCACGGAGTTCGTGGTTGGCATGCCCTCGGGCGGGCCACCGGTCGCAATCGAGGAAGGCCCCATGCGCGTTGGCGGTGAGATCCAAGAGCCGACGCTCATTACGAGAGTCAACCCGACTTACCCGGAGCTGGCGCGTCGCGCCCGTCTCGAGGGGCCGGTGATTCTCCAGGCCATCATCGACAGGCAAGGTGTCGTCAAGGAAGTCCAGATTCTCCGTGGCCTTGGTCTCGGTCTTGATGAGGCCGCGGTCAACGCGGTGAGTCAGTGGCAGTACACACCGACTTTCTACAATGGTCGTCCGGTCGAGGTCATCCTCACCGTGACGGTGATCTTCGAGCTTATCCAGTAAAGACAGTTGGCCAATTCGCACGGCGGGTGCGCCCGACGTGTGACTTGGCTTCTACAAAGAAGGTGATCCGATGAGTGTGAAAAAGCAAATGCTGGCATTCGTCAGCATGCTCCTCGTCGGGAGCTTCCTATTGCCCGCCGCGGGGCTGGCGCAAGAGGAGACCTGGCAGAGGGCATATCAGGCCTACAGCGGTGGCCAATTCTCGGAGGCCGAGCGCCTTTTCCGTGAGGTCGTGGAGGAGTATGCGGAGTGGGGATGGGCCCACCTGATGCTCGGGATCACCTTGCAGCAGAGAGGCAAGTCGACTGAGGCGCTGGACCACCTGCAGCTCGCCAAGGACACGGTTGCAGAGGACCAGGAACGTTTCATGGTCCACAACGCCATCGCCAACGTTCAGCTCCTGCAAGAGAACTACGACGCGGCGATCAACGAGGCCAACGAGGCCGCGCAGTACGCGCAGAACGATGACAATCGCGGCACGGTCGCCAAGACGAAGGGCCAGGCGTACTACTGGAAGGAAGACTGGCAAGCTGCGGTACGTGAGTTCCAGCGCGCCGCTACCCTCCGAACCGGTGATGCCAACGTCTATGCCATGCTCGGACGGGCGCAGTACGAGCTCGACGACAAGGACGCAGCCCTGGACTCTCTCACCCGTGCCGCCCAGATGGACCGGCGCAACAAGCTGGCGCTCTACTTTGCCGGCTTGATCTACCTCGAGGACCGCAACTACTCGGACGCGGTCAGTGTGGCCGAGCTCGCCATTCAGGCCGACCCGCAGGACACCAACGTTCGCAGCATGCTGGGCCGGGCTTACCTCGGATCGCAGAGGTTTTCCGACGCCATCCAGGCCTTCGAGGTTGTTCTGAGCTCGAATCCAAACGATGGTAGCGCTCGCTACAACCTGGGGCAGGCCTATCAGTTCAGTGAGGACTGGGGCAGGGCGATCGAGAACTACCAGGCCGCCTTGACGCGGTTGCCCGCCGGCAGCGCGGCTGTGGCAGCATGTCTCTACGACCTCGGTTTCACCTACGAGAAGGTCGGTCGCTACGAGGATGCCCATGCCGCCTTCCGGGACTCCTCCAACATCGAGGGCACCGCTCGCGTTGCCGAAGCGATCGCTCGCGTTGAGGAGCGCATCCGGAGAGCCAAGGAAAAGAAGGACGGCGGCATCTAAGCCGCTCGCCTAGCAACACACGACTCAGGGCCGGTCACGTCACCGACGCGACCGGCCCTCCCTGTTTCGGCAGAGAGCTCTCACCTCAGCGGTCGGCCCCGGGTAATCACCTAGGCGGACGGAGTGCGCTGCTGCGCTCAGGTCGGCCCGGGGTAATCACCTAGGCGGACAGTTCGCGCACATAGTCTGCAGAAGAACATGGAACTCTGTTGCCTTCGCGCTCAAGCGTCCGCTACGGCGATCACCCCGGACCTCCCTCACTCACACT
>JAUWTE010000018.1 GCA_030609765.1 Acidobacteriota bacterium | reverse complement strand
GAGGAGGATCCAAGGGGCGCTCATCGCTGCCGTGCACGAGCAGTACGTGCGGGCGCTCGAGCTCGTCAGGATTCGTCTGGTAGACCACGCCGACTTCGCCCGTGTGCAACCGCACACAAGTGCCGGGAGGATAGTAACCGAGCATGCGCGCGAACCCCTCGAAGATGTCGGCATTGAACTTCGTGCCCACGTCCTTGCGCATGATCTCCATCGTCTGATGGGGTGGAAGGGCGGCGCGATAGGGTCGAGTGGAGCGAAGTGCATCGTATACATCGGCAATCGTGACCAGTTCTGAAACCAGGTGCAGGTGCCAATGGGTCGATGAGTCGCTATCGCGTCCCTGCGCCAGGTGATGTTCGTAGGCGACGATGGGGGCAAGGTCTCCAGTGCCCGCCGTACAAATCAACAGCTTGGCGCCGTCGTGGCTGTGACGATGCATCTGTTCCCACTCTTCCTCATCGAGCTTGCCCGCTTTTCGGAGCAGGTCTCCGGAAACTCGTTCCTTGCCAATGTCGTGCAATAGCGCGGCCAAGCTGATCTCGCGCAGCTCGTACCTGCCGAAGTTCAAGCCCTTGGCCATCGCCAGCGTCAAGGTCGCAACGTTGATGGAATGAGTGAAGCTGTAGTCGTCGTGAACCTTCAAGGCCTGCAGTGCGAGGAGCGGCCGGGTCTCCTGCATGGCAACCTCGACAAGATCGCTGACAAAGGCCTTGGCCTCATCGAGGTGTTCCAGCCTGCCGTTGGCTCTGACCCCGTGACGCAGCTTGCGCACCGTTTTGAGACCCGAGGCATAGGCCTCCCAGGCACGCACCAGCAGGTCAGGGGCCCTCTTATCGGTTGGCTTGACGTACAGCGGGCCGGCGAGGATGTGCTCGATACCTTCCTCCTCGAGGATCTCTTCAATGGGGCCGAGATCTTCACCGGCGGAGTCTTTGAGGTTGAGAAGCTGCAGAAACCTGTGAATTTCCCACTCTCTCAGGCCTTCCAGAAAGATGAGCTTCTCGATTCCAGTTTGGCCGAGCTTCTGAGCCATCTCCTCGAGAGCCTCGCCCGCCACGGGGATCTGCAGGTCACCGACAACAAACTCCCGCCCGGCGAGAACGATCGGGATCTGGTGCTCGCGTTGCAGCAGGTCCCGCAGGTGCAAGAAGCACTCGCTGAGTGCCTGCTGAATGTGAGGATGGCCGGAGGGATAGAGTGCCAGCGAGCGCTCTGCTGTCAGCAGAACCGACACGATTCCCTGAAACTCCTCGCGCGAAAAGAACATCTAGTGTCCTGGATCAAAAGTTCGTCGCATCGAATTCTCCTCGCTCGTGGGCATCTCGACTTCCGGCGCCTCGCCCGCATCCTCTCCGAGAATGGATCGAGTCGCCCATCTTGCAGCCTCTGTGGCCGGCAGTCGACGAGCGCGATACAAAAGAGGCGTGCGTGACAATCGCCTCAGGCGCTTTATGGCGTCGACATCGCCGATCTGGCCCAGCGCGACGGCAGCCGCTTGGATGAGGTCAGTGTTCTGCCCGCGCAGGTTGGGTCGCCGAAGCATGGCGTGCAGTCCCGGTACGGAACCGGCTATCCCGCTATGGCCGAGACCCCGGATGGCGATGAGCTGGATTTCATCATCCGTGTCCAAGAGGGCCCCCAGGAGAATCTCGGCAGCCTTGGTTCCACCCAGTTTCGCCAAAGACTTGATGACTTCTCTGCGCACGCGCAGATCCTCATGATCTGAGATGAGACCCAAGTACCGTGCGAAGCGCGGCTCGCCGATTTCACCGATGATCCACACCAGGTTGCGGACGAAAAACCAGCGTTGGTCGCGAAGGTTCTTCTGAATCTCCGGCAGGGCGGCGTCTCCCATGGCCGATAGCATGCGGACGAGGTGCAGCCTGATCGGGCGCGATGTTTCTTGAGACAGCGCTTCCAGGAGCGCGGGGATGGCCATCGGGCCCAGCGACTGAAAGATACGCGTGGCAGCGTCGATCTGCGTGCGTGGCTTGCCGGCCAAGTTCCGCACCACCTCTCGCAAGGTGTGCTGGTTGCAGAAGCGCAGCAGGATCTCTCGGGCGACTTGACGCTGCTCGACCGACTTGCCGCTGGCTGGGTCGAGATGCCTGGCGAAGATCCCCAGTGCCTCCTCGGTGGAGATGTACTGCCCCTGCAGGATGAACTCTGGAAAGCTGCGTTCGAGCTCGGCGGCAAGGGAACGGTACACATCATCGTCACCCTCGGCCTCGAGGATGGCCAGGATGACTTTGGCCCGTCGTTGGAGCAGATAAATCGCCTCGAGCTCTCGCATGCGAGGCTGAATACGCTCCATCGGCCAGAGGCTGGCTGGAGCCTCCTCATGCAGAAGTTTATCGAGAGAGACTCTGTAAGGCTTGTCGATATAGGGATCGGGATTCTCTTCCTGCAGGGTGTCGCCGAGATCGGGCCAAAGCTCCGAGAACTTCCTGCGAGAGCCATCACGTTGTGCCTGCCGTTCTACGGCATCTCGGATGGCCTGAGCCATGATGTCCCGGTCTGGACGCCTCTCGAGCACCCGATCGAGGAGTCGGAACAAGCGAGGAGATGCCTCGCGCCTTGTTGTGAGGGCATACGTCATGAGGTCTTCTACCTGCTCTGGATGGAGGGTGCTGGCGAGCCGTTGGCTGAGGTCGATGCCCTTGCCACTCCCTGCCGATATGCCGCCACTGCTCCCTTCGCCAGCGGCCTCACCTCCGACCATCAGCGGATCCGTTAGCAAATCGATCCACAGCTCCTGATCGAGATCATCGTAGAAGCGAGCTAGTACCTCGGTTACACCCTCCAAGCTCTCTGTTCCCATGGCTGCCGCAGCCTCGCCGACGTTCTGGCATACGGTACGAACGATTTCGACGCGAGAGAGCTCCGACAGAGCCGAATCCTCTGTGGCGCTCTGCAGTAACCACTTCAGGAAGCCCTCGAGTTGTTCGGGGTCGCTGGCCAGCATCTCCCAGTCAATCGCTCCGAGCTCGTTGACCTCTCCGTAACCATGCAGGAGCAGATCCCAGACCGAAGCTCCCTCACCCTGCCGGTCGTCTTCATCATCTTCGTAGAGCCGTTCGAGGCGCAGCATCTCGACGGTCAATCCGGAAAGGTGTTCACGCTCCAGGTGTCCGCTGAAGCCCCCTCCCTGGTGAAGAACCTCGGCGTTCATCGCCAGCAGCTCGGCCAACCTCTGAAGCGATGCGGGCGACAGGGATGAGTCCAGGTGGAGGTGGGCCACGCCGCGTTGGTGCAGTCGCTCGGCAAGGTGACTGACGCCACGCGCATCATCCTCGACGCCTTGGCCCGCCACGTGCAGCTTGTCCGGGAGGATGTCGAGGGATAGTGGGTTCTGACGCAAGAGAGGCAAGAGTGTGGAGTAGCCCCGTGATACCGCCTCTATGACGACAGGAGACGTGGCCGGGTATAGCTGGAGAGCCTTGACCGCGAAGGCGAGATCACGCAGCGCCTCGCCGATGACCTGACGTCGATCGTCGATCGAGACCTCCTCGTCGCCTTTCATGTCAGAGCCCCGCTATGACCACGCCAGGAAGCTCCTCAGTCGCGCAGCAGAGAACTGAGGCGGGTGTCGAGATCTCCCTGCCCGGGGAAAACCTGCCAGTTCACCAAGTCGACCATCGTCACAGGTCCCAGGGGCGCGTCGTCGAGTGTCTGTTGATTGAATTGCTCCACGATTTGGCACAAGCGCTCACGGTGGGAGAACTCGACCGCCCCCAGGAATCCGAGGGCCCGAACTCGTCTCCACCAGCGGGTATCCAGCTTGCTCGACCAGCTTTTCAATTGTCTCAGGAAGCGGCGCAAGCCCTTCTCATCGAGCTTTGGGGGCGCAGCGAGCACGAAGTAGTAGTCTGACCGCCCAACAGTTCCCTTGATCGCGAGCGTCGAGCCAGGCAGCGCGACCGGGGTCCAGTTGGCGTGCCCGCCCAATGCCTGCTTCACGCGCGTCTCGAATTCCTCACAGGCTGCTCGGGAAACGAACTCCCTACCGGCGAACTGCTCGCGGGAGACGTGCTCATCGACGGGCGGCGGCGAAGGCTCTCTCCGCGGCACGGACTGTGAGGGTGTCAGTGCCGCCGGTGCATGTGTCCGAATAAGTTGGTCGTCGTATGCAGCACGTCGTGCCGGATTCCTGAGAACCGCGTACGCCTCGTTGAGCTGCACCATCTTCTTTTCTGCCAGCGCCTGCAAGTCATCGTCGAGATTGGCTACACGGTCGGGGTGGCAAGCGCGGACGCGTTCTCGGAAAGCGCGGCGTATCTCGTCCGGGCTAGCCTCAGCGTCGACCTTCAGGACTGCGTAGTAGTCTGGTTTTGTTGCCATGTGTGCCGGGTGGGGTGCAAACAGCAGCCCCAGAGGGGGTTAGAGACGGTCTCGGAAACAGTCCGAGGTGCTGCTAGCTGGGTTTTGCTGGGCGCAGGGCCCTGAGCTCCTGCCGCTTTTCCGATTGCTCCTCCTCGAGATGGCCTGAAGTCGAGAGGTGACGGGTGCGGTCGGTGCGAGGCAGGTCAGTACGGCAATAGGGGCACTTCAGCCAGCTCGCCTGAACCTGGTGGCCGCACGAGGCGCACGAGGAATTGAGGTTCACGCCGCAGTGCGGGCAGGCCTCGAAATCCGGCTCGACGGGTTGCTCGCAGTTCGAGCAGACCGTCGCCCATTCGACATCGCGCATGGAGTAGGCTACGTCTTCGGCCGTCGTGATCCCCGCTCTCACCTTGGCGACACCTGCCTCGATGAGAGTGCGCATGCCGGAGTCGACTGCAATGCGTCGCAACTCCTGTTCGCTGGCATTTCTCGCGATGGCTCGGCGCAATGGCTCATTGATGTGGAGAATCTCGAACACCGCGATTCTTCCCTTGTAGCCGCGACCACCGCAGTCGGCGCAGCCCGTGCCGCGCAGGTAGTTTCCCTGTTCGCTCTCGGGCAATCCGAGGATCTTGAGGGCATCCGGATCGGGCGTGTACGCGGCCGCGCAGCGCTTGCATATCCGCCGCACCAAACGCTGAGACACAATGCCCAGAAGTGACGAGCTGAGCAGAAACGGTGCAATGCCGAGGTCGAGCATTCTGACAAGCGTGCTCACCGCATTGTTCGTGTGCACGGTGGACAAGAGCAGATGGCCCGTCAGCGCGGCCCGGACACCGATCTCTGCCGTCTCCTGATCTCGAATCTCACCGACCAGCACCACATCGGGGTCCTGGCGCAAGACGGAGCGGAGCACTGCAGCGAAATTCAGCCCGATCTTTTCATGGACCTGGACCTGGTTGATGGAGGCCATCTCGTACTCGATGGGATCCTCGATCGTAATGATGTTCTTCGATCGGGAATCCAGGCGAAGGAGCAAGGAGTAGAGCGTCGTCGTCTTGCCCGACCCGGTCGGGCCGACCACCAGCAGCATGCCCTGGGGGTGCTTCACGAACTCGAGCAGCTCTTCCGTGTCGGAATCATCGAGACCTAGATCTTCGAGCCCGCGAAGCTGGCTGCGGCGGTCGAGAATTCGCAGCACCATCTTCTCGCCGTGCCGAGTCGGCAGCGTCGAGACGCGTAGGTCGATTTGGCGTCCATCGACCTGGATCCGGCAACGACCATCTTGCGGCAGGCGCCTTTCAGCGATGTCCATGCTGGCGAGGATCTTGAACCGTGAGATCAGGCCGGCGTGCATCCACTTGGGGATGATCTGGCTCTCGACAAGTCGCCCATCGACCCGGTTCCGCACGCACAGATGGTCAACTCGTGGCTCGATGTGGATGTCGGAGGCGTGTTCCCTGATGGCTTCGTGCAGGAGGAGGTTCTGAAGCTGAACGGAGGTGGGCAACTCGCCAGCTTCAGCACCGCCAGGAAGTGAATCCGGCTCGATCAGAGCGTCGACGTTGGCGGCGGTAGAGCTGACCAGGCCCGTCGAATCAGTTTCGATGGTCGATTCCGGGTCGAACGGCGCATACTCTCCAGAGGCGGCCGGCACCGTCGGACTGTGGTCCCTCACGACCAGAGCCGCATCGCCTTCCGGAGGGTAGTGCAGACGAACGGCGAGCTCGATATCGCTGGCGCCAGCCAACAGGGGCTCGATCTTGGCATCAACGATGGCGCTGAGTTGCTCGACGGCAGCGAAGTCGAGCGGATCCGCCATTGCCACAGACAGGCGCTCCCCGTTCAGGGCCACCGCTAAGCATGTCAGGCGGTCGGCCACTTGGTGCGGGACGAGCCGCGCTACCGCCGGCTTGACCTGAGCCAGGGCGACGGAGTCGAGCAGGAAGCCAGGCTGAGTCGCGAGGGCACCGAGCACATCTCGCTTCGACACCAGCCCAAGGCGCACGAGCATTTCGCCGAGGCGTGCACCCTCTCCCTTCTGGCGGGCGAGGACGGCGCGAAGCTGGTCCTCGTCGATGATCCTCTTCTTGACGAGAAGCTGGCCTAGTTTCACGGTACCGCTCAGTACGGGTAGGACTCTTCCTCGAAAGCCGTCGACAACGGAAGCAAGAACATAAAGTCTATTCCCGCCGCTCTTGCTCTGTCAACAGGACTTCTGATAGCTATTTATAGGTATGAGATATTAGAACACACTGTTGCATATTATTAGTCATTCGAGACGGCGTAACTCACTCGCGACTGCCCGAGTAACGCGATCAGGGGTCTCCTCTCCGACCGCCTTCACCGCGGGCACTCGACCCTCTCCGCGCGCGACCCTACTCGGCGGCAGAGGGTTGCCGGACGGTACATTTTCGCCGTAATTGGCACGATTTTTGATGGGTCGACGATGGTCGTCAAACGTCCGGGTTGGCACATTCGTCATAAGTAACCATGAAATCTACGTATTTCAGCTTTCAGGAGAGCTTCGATGTGCATTGACGCGCTTTCTCGGACATTGCTAGGATACCTGCAAATGCACGAACCGCAGGGTGGAGATACGCAGGTAGCGACGGGCGAGACGGTCGAGCCGGAGTTGGACCTGACTCTTTCGGTGGAAGCGTTGGTCAAGGCCTACCGTGGACGGCGTGTCGTCAACGAGGTGAGCTTTCAGATCGCCACTGGCGAGGTCGTTGGACTGTTGGGACCCAACGGCGCCGGCAAGACCACGACCTTCTACATGGTCGTTGGCTTGACCCGACCCGACGCTGGGCGAGTGCTGGTGGGTGGCCAGGACATCACCCACGAGCCCATGTACGTTCGTGCCCGGCGTCACGGTCTTTCCTACCTGCCTCAGGAGCCCTCTGTTTTTCGCAAGCTCACCGTTGCCCAGAACCTTCTGGCAATTCTGGAGGGTCTCGATATGAGGCGCGGAGAGCGGGCGGCCCGTTGCGACGAGCTTCTGCGAGACCTCGGTCTCGAGCATCTCGCCGACAATGTGGCCTACACGTTGTCGGGGGGTGAGCGCCGTCGTGTGGAGATCGCCAGAGCCCTGACCACGAACCCCTCGTTCGTGCTCCTCGACGAGCCATTCACCGGCATCGACCCGATTGCGATTGCGGATATCCAGCGCATCGTCGGTCAACTGAAACGGCGTGGTATCGGGGTCCTGATCACCGATCACAAGGTGCGTGAAACGCTGCAGATCACGGATCGTGCCTACATCATCCGTGATGGAAAGATATTCCGTACGGGCTCGCCCGAGGAGCTCGGGCATGACCCCGAGGTGAGAGAGACCTACCTGGGTAAGAGCTTCCGCTTGGACTGAGCTATGGCCTTAGAACAGAGACTGGCTCCACGCCTGCAACAGCGTCTGGTAATGACGCCGGCCTTGCAGCTCGCCATCCGGTTGCTTCAGCTCAACAGGCTGGAGCTCGAAGGTGTCCTGCAGCAGGAGATGGTCGAGAACCCGTTGCTCGAGGAGCGCGAGCAGGAGGTGTCCAGCTCTTCGGAGGCAGAGGCCCTGGAGCAACCTCCGGAGCAGAGCGAGCCGGAGGCGGAGCAGGAAGCGGACAAATTCGAGGAGTTGAACCTCGAATCCTATTTTCAGGATTATTACGACTCGCGGCCGGGGTCGCCGCGAATGCACGAGGAGCGCGAAGGGATCCCGCTGGAAAACATTCTGGCGGAGACTCCCTCCATGGTCGATCAACTTCTTTGGCAGCTCGAGATGACCGACGCCGACGATCTCGAGATGGAGATCGGTCAGGCGATCGTCGGTAATCTCAACATGGAGGGCTATTTGCGTGCCTCCCTCGACGAGATTGCTGCCATGGGTCCCTGGCACCTCGAGCGGGTCGAGAGCGCCCTTGCCCGTATTCAGTCGCTGGACCCACCCGGAGTGGCAGCGCGTTACCTCAAGGAGTGCCTGCTGCTGCAGCTAGATTATCTGGAGCTGCATGATGATCTAGCCTACGAGCTTGTCGAGGAGCACCTCGACAAGCTGACGGCACATCGATACAACGACATCGCGAAGAGCTGTGGAGTGGCGATTGACGAGGTTGCACACGCCCTCGAGATCATCAAGAGGCTCAACCCCAAGCCTGGATATCTGTATGCGACCGAGCCGCCGCGCTACATCACTCCGGACGTGTCAGTTATCAAGGATGGGGATGACTACCGCATCGTGCTCAACGAGGACGGCCTGCCGAAGCTCCGCATCTCCCGGTTCTATCGCCAGATGTTGCGATCTCGCCAGGAGCTCTCCAAGGACGCCGCTGAGTACCTGCAGACCAAGCTGCGATCCGCACTTTGGCTCATCAAGTCCTACGGTCAAAGGCAGCGAACCATCACCCGAGTGGCGGAGAGCATCGTCAAGCACCAAAGGCCATTTCTCGAACATGGTGTGGCCGAGCTGCGTCCCCTGATTTTGCGCGACGTGGCAGACGACATCGAGATGCACGAGTCGACCGTCTCGCGCGTCGTCAACGGCAAGTACATGCATACGCCCCAAGGGATCTACGAGATGAAGTTCTTTTTCCACAGCGCTTTGGGTCACTCGAGCGGATCCGATGTTTCGTCGATCTCGGTGAAAGGGAAGATCCGCAAGCTCATCGATTCCGAGAGCCGGCAGAAGCCCCTGTCGGACGCGCGAATCGCGTCAGAGCTGAAGAATGAAGGGCTACAAATCGCTCGCCGCACGGTTGCCAAGTACCGAGAAGAGATGGGCATTCCGGCTTCCAAGTCGAGGCGGGAGATTGGTTGATCAATGAGCACTGATGGCGCCGATTCCGTGCGTGGAGGCCAGATCACGGTGCGCGAGCTCGCCGCCGGCGACGGCGGGCATCTCGAGCTCGAGTTCCTTGCCGGGGAGGCCGGATTCGATCGGGGAATCTCGGCTCACCGTATCCAGAAGCCAGGTCTGGCCATGACCGGCTACGTGGATTTCATGAAGCCGGGCCGGGTTCAGGTTCTGGGATCGACCGAGATCGACTACCTGGAGCTGCTGGAGCCCCGACAGCGACACGAGATCCTCGACGTCATCTGTGGTCGTCCCGTCGCGTGTTTCGTCCTCACCGGCAGGGCCGCAGTACTCGAAGAGCTCGTCGAGCTCTGCGAGGAGCATGGTACTCCGCTGTTTCGCACCAACCTGATCTCCTCGGAATTCATCGATCGCATCACTCTCTTCCTCGATCGTCATCTAGCTCCACGAACGTCGGTGCACGGGGTGCTGATGGACGTGTATGGCATCGGCGTTCTCATTACGGGGGAGTCGGGAGTGGGCAAGAGTGAGTGCGCGCTCGATTTGGTAGTTCGTGGTCACCGGTTGGTGTCCGACGATATCGTGGAAATTCGTCGCCGGCGCGGCGACATCCTGCTGGGCCAGGGCCCGGAGCTGATCAAGCACCACATGGAGTTGCGCGGCCTGGGTGTGATCAACATCGAGCACCTGTTCGGGGCCGCGTCGATTCGCGCTCGCAAACGCATCGAGTTGGTCGTGCACCTCGAGAAGTGGGCCGAGAGGGGGAAATATGAGCGTCTCGGCCTCGACGAGGAGAAGAAGGAGATCATGGGCCTGGAGCTACCGTTGGTCCGGCTGCCCGTTGCCTCGGGGCGTAATCTCTCCATTCTGATCGAGGTCGCGGCCCGGAACCTCATCCTCAAGCTCACCGGATATCACCCGGCAGAGGACATGCGCCGCAGGCTGGAAGCTGCCATACAGGACCCGCGGTCGGGTCCCGACACTAGTGACGTGGACGAGGGTGATTTCGAGTGAGGCGACGATAGCTTTGTCGAACATGACCTCTCTGCTCGTGGTTTCTGGCCTGTCGGGCGCCGGCAAGAGCGCCGCCCTCGCTTGCCTGGGGGATCTGGGCTACTACTGTGTCGACAACCTGCCGCCACCGCTCATGGAAACACTCGTCGATCTGTTCGACCGGGCGGCGCCAAGTCTGCAGGGTGCCGCTCTCGGCATCGACGTTCGCGGCGGCGCCTTTCTCGATCAGTTCGCGGAGTTGTTCAGCACCCTCAAGCAGCGCCGCGGGGCGGTGCAACTCATCTTCCTGGATGCTGAGGATGCTGTCTTGCAGCAGCGTTTCTCCGAGACGAGGCGTCCCCATCCGCTGGTAGGGGACGACGTTCAGAGTGTGACTGAGGGCATTCGCCTGGAGCGCGAGAGACTCGCTCCGATCCGCCTGCTGGCCGATCGCGTAATCGACACGAGTCACTTCTCGGAGCGCGACCTACGTGACTTCCTGACGGCCCAACTCGGAGGCGAAGGCAAAGAACGGCTGAACATTTCGGTGATGAGCTTCGGCTATCGACGTGGCTTGCCCGCCAACGCGGATCTCGTTTTCGACGTCAGGTTCCTACCCAATCCACACTACATTCCCGAGCTGAAGGACCTGACCGGAATGGACAATGCGGTTGCGGAGTTTGTAGAATCCCATCGCGAGACAGGCGATTTCTTGAGCCTTCTCCAGGAACTGCTGGGTTTCCTCATCCCCCAGTATGGCGAAGAAGGGAAAACTTACTTGACGCTGGCCTTCGGTTGCACGGGGGGCCAGCATCGATCGGTGGCCATTTCTCGACGAGTCGCCACGATCCTCGAGGAGCGGGGCTACCGGGTGTCGCTCATCCACCGGGACATTCCCGGCGTGAGCCAAACATAGAGATTCATTCACCGCACGACGCGGAGTGCTCGATGGTAGGCGCTGTCATCGTCACGCATGGCCGACTTGCTCGAGAGCTTCTCGATGCCACCGAGAGAATCGTTGGTCGCACCGAGGGCATTGCCGCCGTCTCCATCGACTGGGACGATGACGTCGCTGTCGCCCGGCAGCAGATCCAGGAAACGATCGAGACGGTCAACAGCGGCGGGGGCGTGCTGATTTTCACCGACATGTTCGGCGGCACTCCCACCAACGTGAGCCTGGCGTTCCTGGAACAAGACCAGGTCGAGATCGTCACCGGCGTCAACCTGCCGATGTTGATCAAGTTGACGAGCCTCCAGAACGCCAGCGAGAGTCTCTTGGGGATCGCGCAGCAGGTGCGGGAGCGGGGCCAGAAGAGCGTCTACGTCGCTAGCGAGATCCTCTCTTCCCGGCAAGAGACGTAGCCTGCTTCGAGGGGAAGCTCCGAGGTCACGGGGCCCTGTCGGGAGTCATCAAACCTTACAACGATCAAACCATCGGGCCAGGAGCATGCTGGAAAAAGAGCTCGTGATTCAGAACAAGCTGGGATTGCATGCGCGTGCTGCAGCCAAATTCGTGCAGCGCGCGACGGAGTTCGCTTGCGCGGTCGAGGTCATCAAGGGGGACCTGCGAGTGAACGGCAAGAGCATCATGGGCGTGCTTCTGCTCGCCGCACCCATGGGAACGCATTTGGAGGTAGTTCTCGATGGTTCCGACGAGGAAGAGGCCATGCTAGCTCTGGAGGCTCTGGTCGAGAACAAATTCGGAGAGGAGTAGTCCGCCCTTGCAGGGAATTGTCCGTCACGGAATCGGGGTCTCCCCGGGCATCGCTATTGGACCCGCCTTGGTCCTGGAGAGGCGCCGTGTACCCGTGTCCCAATCGGAGCTCGACCAGCACCAGGTGACCGAGGAGCTCGAGCGCCTTCGTGTTGCGGTCGAACGTGCTGGTGTGGACCTCGAGACCCTGAAGCAACGCACCGGGGAGGTGCTTGGCACCGGTGTCGCACAGATCTTCGACGCGCAGGTTCTCTTGCTCAAGGACTCCATGTTCATCGGCGAGATCGAGAAGCGCATTCGCGAGGGCCATCAGAATGTCGAGTGGGCCGTACGGCAGGTAGGTGGTGACCTCAGCAGGCGTGTGGCGAACATTTCAGACGTTTACCTGAGGGAGCGTGGCACCGACATCGACGATCTGCAGGAGCGCCTATTACGGGCTCTGGCGGGCGAGGAGGGGAACCGTCTCGGGCACCTCGATCACCCGGTGATCTTGTTTGCGCACGACCTCAGTCCCTCGGAGACGGCACAGCTCGATGTTTCCCGGGTGCTGGGATTCGCGACCGACGTCGGTAGCCGAACCGGACACTCGGCCATCGTGGCCCGCTCTCTCGAGATCCCAGCGGTGGTGGGCCTGCACGACGTTACCGCGATGCTGAATCCGAACGACACGGTGGTCCTGGACGGCGACGAGGGTTTGGTCGTCGTTGCCCCGTCCGAGACCGTGCTGAAGGAGTACCAGAACAAGCAGATTTCCTCATCGGAGCATCTGGTTGAGCTCATGGGAACCCGGGACCTGGTTGCTGTGACTCGCGACGGATTCAGGGTCAAGCTCACTGCCAATATCGAGACGAGCGAAGACGTCGAATCGGCCCTGGCACATGGGGCCGAGGGGATCGGCCTGTACCGGTCGGAGTTCCTCTATCTGCGACGTCCGGGTGTGCTGCCAACCGAGGAGGAGCACTTCGAGGAATATCGCAAGGTGCTCGAGCGCATGAGTCCGCATTCAGTCAGCATCCGCATCCTCGACATCGGCGGCGAGAAGATCTTGGCTGGGGACACCGCCGTTGAAAACGATCCCAGCGCCCTGTTGGGGCTTCGTGCCCTGCGGCTGGCGTTGCGCGAGCGCGAGTTGTTCAAGACTCAGCTTCGCGGCCTCCTACGGGCGAGTGCTCACGGCAACCTGAGGATCATGCTGCCGTTCGTTTCGGGAGTCGAACAGTTCCTCGAGGCGAAATCGGTGATCGCGGAGGTGCACGAGGCTCTGGTCTCAGAGGGGCATGCGGTTGCTGACTCGATCCCTGTTGGAATCATGATCGAGGTGCCTGGAGCCGCGGTGATCGCTGATCTACTCGGCCAGGAAGCGGACTTCTTCTCCATCGGCAGCAACGACCTCATTCAGTACCTGCTCGCCGTGGATCGAACCAACGATGCCGTTGCACACTTGTATGAGCCGCTGCATCCGGCGGTTCTGCGGGTCCTGCGCAGCCTCTTGAAGATGGCACAGGATCAAGATGTGCCAGTGAGCATGTGCGGCGAGATGGCGTCAGACCCCCTCACCGCGATGATGCTGTTGGGTTTCGGGATGGAAGAGCTGAGCATGAGTGCGGTCGCCATCCCGCTGGTCAAGAATGTGATCCGCAAGGTCAAACAAGCGGATACCGAGTGGATTCTGAAGCGAGCGCTGCAACTCAGAACCGCCAGGGAGGTCGAGGAGTTCGCGCTGGAGCAGCAGATGGCACTGTTTCCTGAGGGTTTCCTGGTGCGCGACTGAGACGTGCACCCACGCGGGAGGGCGGCATGTCCCTGAACTGGGCGGCCCCTCTTGCCCGTTCCAGGAGGACCGATGCAACGAGTCGAGAAGCCTTGGGGCTACGAGATCATCTTCGCTGACACTGAATTCTACGTTGGCAAGATCTTGCACATCGAGAAGGACGAGCAGCTCAGCCTGCAGTACCACGAGGTCAAGGACGAGACGGTCTACGTCGCCACGGGTGTTTTGGAGCTCGAGTTGCAGGAGGGCGAAGAGCTCGTGGCGCATGCCCTGGGACCTGGTGAAGCACGGCGCATCGTGCCGGGCACGACTCATCGAATGCGGGCGCTGGAAACGTGTGACGTCTTCGAGGTTTCCACGCCGCATCTCGACGATGTGGTGCGCCTGGAGGATCGCTATGGACGGGAAGGCACATCAACTGCCTGAGCACAGCCGAGACGGAGAAATGACATGAAGTTGCGCTGGAGTCGCCGAGGAGTTCTGCGGGCGGGTGCCGCAGCGGGCGTGGGTCTATTGGGAAGTCGCAGTGCGGCAGCATTGGGAGCGCCGGCGGTGCACACCCGGCGGGCCCAGGGGCAGCGACCGCTGGTGATCTCGAGCGCCAACGGTCTCGAGGCCTGCAACCGGGCCATGGAGATGCTCGAGGCGGGTGAGGACACTCTCGACTCCGTCATCGCCGGGGTCAACATCGTGGAATTGGATCCCGAGGACACCAGCGTCGGATATGGTGGCCTGCCGAACGAGGCGGGCGTAGTTCAGCTTGATTCATCCGTCATGCACGGTCCGACCCGTAACGGCGGTGCCGTTGCGTGCATCGAGGGCATCAAGACCCCGTCGAAGGTTGCCAGGCTGGTCATGGAGCGGACCGACCACGTACTGCTGGTAGGGAGAGGGGCACAAGAGTTTGCCCGCATGCACGGGGACGAGATCGAAACCCTCCTTACTGATGGCGCACGGTTGCGCTGGTTGGAGTGGAAGGAAAACCTCTCCGATCGTGACGACTGGTTTCCACCCTCCTCCGGAGTTGGCGATTTCCCGGAAGATGACGACTTCACTTCCTTCTACCGGGAGCATGGGACCATCAACTGCAACGCGGTCGCGGCGAACGGAGACATCTCGGGAGTCACGACCACGAGTGGCCTGGCCTGGAAGATTCCCGGCAGGGTAGGGGATTCACCCATCCTCGGGGCCGGGCTTTACCTCGACAACGACGTCGGTGCCTGCGGCTCAACGGGGCGAGGCGAGGCCAACCTGCTCGATTGCTGCTCGTTTCTGGCTGTCGAGTTCATGCGGCAGGGAAAGCACCCGCAGGACGCTTGCCTGGAGGTGATGCGGCGGGTGGAGCACAAGACGGTCGATCCGCGTCTCCTGCGCGAGGACGGTACGCCCAACTTCAGCGTCAACTTCTACGCGCTGAACAAGAAAGGTGAGTTCGGTGGGGCCAATTTCAGGCCTAGCCGCTTTGCCGTCAACGATGGAAGCGGGAGCCGGCACGTCGATTCCGCCTACCTTTACGAACGCTGACCGGGAGCCCGGACTTCTCAAAGGGCTGCGAACTGTTGAGAAGTCCGGCTAGCCCCTTGGGCGTTGCCGCCTCGGCAGTGCACAATGGAGACATGACTTTGGCCCTAGCCCGGACTTCTCAACGGATCGCGGCTGCGCGAGCGCAATGGCCCGCGATGGTGTCGTTGCGTTCGGCCCGATCGCTGCTGGCAGTCGGCTGTGTGGTATTCGGCCTGGTGGGGATCGTCGGGGCCCAGGGTGCGGATGGCCAGGATGAGACGGTGGCGCAGGATGCAGCATTTGCCCCGGGACAATCCTCCGGCGTCATCGTGGTCGCCGCGCTGGACGACGCCATTCATCCGATCACGGCCGAGTTCATCATCGAATCGCTGCGGATTGCGCAGGACAGGAATGCCGACCTTTTCCTCCTGCAGTTGTCCACCCCGGGCGGCCTTGAAGAGTCGATGAGCGACGTCATGGAGGCCTTTCTGGCCAGCCCCGTGCCGACCTGTGTGTACGTTGCGCCGTCGGGGGGCAGGGCGGCATCAGCCGGATTCATGATCGCACTGTCTGCGGACCTGGTGGCTATGGCTCCGGGGACGAGCATGGGGTCGGCCCACCCGGTCGCCATTGGTGCGGGAGAGCTCGACGAGACGATGTCGCAGAAGATCACCAACGACGCTGTGGCCCGCACACGGAGTATCGCCG
>JAUWTE010000257.1 GCA_030609765.1 Acidobacteriota bacterium | reverse complement strand
CGGAGCAATTTGTGAACAGTTATGCATACTATAAGCAAATAGTAGACTCTTTAGATTATTGTTTCATAGCAATGTTAATGCATTACAATTAGAACAACTCATTTGATACTATACCCTCGTAAAAATCACGAAAAAGGCTGTTACTATCATGAGATGAGAGCTTAACATTGCACGAGATATCGAAAGTAATTGTAAGGCGGTTAAAAATGTTAAAGCACAACCAGGGAGGATTCTCCCTCATCGAACTACTGATCGTCATTCTGGTGATCGGCATCATTGCGGCGATCGCGATCCCACAGCTCATCGACGCACAGGACAGGGCGAAGCAGAGGCGCTCGATGGCCGACATGCATTCCCTCGTCTCAGCCAACGGCACCCATTTCATCGACCTGCAGGTCTACTCGCCCGACCTACCGACGTTGGCTGCCACGGGCTATCTCCAGGTGCCAGTGACCAACGACGCCTGGGGTAATCCGTTTGTGTACAACGTCGGTGCGGCCACGTACACATTGACCAGCCTCGGGTCGGATGGTGCGGCGGGGCCAGCACCGCCCGTCCCGTGGGCCAACGATCCTTTCGAGCCTGACATCACCGTAACGGACGGGATGTTCACACAGGCTCCCGAGGGTTAGGGGCGGCTGAGGAGTCGTAGAGGACCGGGGGTACGCACTGGGGGTCATTGGCCGTCTCCCGGTCCCGCTCAGCCGCTAGCCCGGACTTCTCAGCGGATCGCTGCTGCGCGAACGCAATGGCGCGCAACGGCGCAGTGCGCGCCCCGGCATGCACCGCGACGACAAATTCTCGCCCTCCCTCTCACCGTGGTCATGGCTCGCAATAGTAGCTACGATGACCAGCAAGCAGGTCCTGTTCGAGCTCCCGCAACGACCAGTTCGGTCGGTGAACGAGCCTGCCGGGTCATCCGACGTTTCATCGTCTACATTTGCTAGAGAGGCAGGATCAACATGCGAAACCGCGCCCTGACCATCGTCATCTCTTCCCTTGCGTGCGCCCTTCTGGCCGGGCTGCCTACGCTGGCGGGTGAACACTCGGCTGAGAGCAACGGCCCGCCGCCTTCATCTGCTCAGGAGCCAACGGTTCACCAATTCACTCCACAAGTCGGTTACCAGACCTTCGCGGTGCGTGAGCCTGTCTTACGAGTGCGGCCCGGCGATCGGGTCGAAACCGAGACCCTATGGGGTGAGTGGTTCGAGAAGGACGGCGGCGCCTGGCCCGGAGAGGTCGGGCCCATTTATGTGGAGGGAGCGACGCCAGAAGACACGCTGGTGGTGCGCATTATCAGACTACAACCGAACGCGGAGTACGCGGTAGCAAGACACATCCCTGGCTTCGCGGCACTCGGGTACGACATCCGCACACCATCGCTCTACGACCCCCTGCCCTCGAAGACGTTCATCTGGAAGCTCGACCACGACCGCAACGTCGGCATTCTCGACCTGCCCAATAGCCGCTTGGGCCGCATCGAGATCCCGCTCGAGCCGATGCTCGGCCGAGTGGCGGTGGCGCCGGCCGGCGAGGAGCAGTTCGCCGGCATCTGGCCCGGTAAATTCGGTGGCAACATGGACGCCGCCGACGTAGCCGAGGGCGCTACCGTGTACCTGCCGATCTTCCATGAGGGAGCATATTTCTACTTTGGCGACGTTCACGCGCGACAGGGCGATGGGGAGATCTCCGGCACCGGCCTCGAGACCACCGCCGAGGTGACCTTCGAGTTCGACCTCATCAAGGGTCAGACGATCGCCTGGCCGCGCCTCGAAAACGACACGCATATCATGGTGCTCGGCAGCGTGCGCCCGCTACAGGACGCCATGCGCATCGCCTACGTCGAGCTGGTGCGTTGGCTCGAGGCCGACTGCGGCTTCGATCTCTGGGAGGCCTATCAGGTGGTCTCGCAGGTCGGCACCGTGCGCGTGGCGAATATCGTCGACCCCAACTACACGGTGGTGGCCAGATTCCCGAAGAACCTGCTGCCGAAGTAGCCGAGGCCTAGCCAGCGGAATTGGGCCTGTTTGCCAAATTCATGTGGGCTATTGGCGATTTCGCAGAGCACTCATGTAGGCCAATTCACGTAGATCCATCCCGCGGGAGGCGCTCCTCGCATCCGCGCCACCGAGGGAACCCCCAAATCACTGGAGCCGATTCCATGGTTGTTACCGACAAAGTCAAGAAGATCCTCGCCAACTACGAGAGCGATTGCCCCGGCACCAAGGCGAACCTGGCGCGCATCCTCATGCAGGGCCGGCTGGGTGGCTCGGGTCGGCTGGTCATCTTGCCCGTGGATCAGGGCTGGGAGCACGGTCCGGCGCGCAGCTTCGCCCCTAATCCCGAGGGCTACGATCCCCACTATTTCCCGCAGTTGGCACTGGACGCCGGCATGAGCGCCTATGCCGCACCCTTGGGCGCGATCGAGGCGATCGCCGACACCTACGCGGGGCAGATTCCTCTGATCCTCAAGGTCAACAGCGCCAACAGCCTGGCGCCGAACAACATCGACTACAACCAGGCCATTACCGGCTCCGTCATGGACGCCATCCGCCTCGGCTGCGCCGCGATCGGCTTCACCATCTACCCGGGCTCCGAGAACGCCTACGAGATGATCGAGGAGATCCGCGAGATGGCCGAGGAGGCCAAGGCCTTCGGCCTCGTCGTGATCATCTGGTCGTACTCGCGTGGCGGCTTCCTCACCAAGGAAGGTCAGACGGCTATCGACATCGCCGGTTACGCCGCCCACATGGCGGCCCAGCTCGGCGCCCACATCATCAAGGTGAAGTTGCCCAGCGATCACCTCGAGCTCGACGCGGCCAAGAAGGTCTACGAGGAGTACGAGATCCCACGGGCAACGGCTGTCGAACGCGTTCAGCACATCATGCAGTGCGCCTTCAATGGCCGTCGTATGGTGGTGTTCTCGGGCGGTGCCGCCAAGGGTTCCGATCAGGTCTTCGAGGATGCACGCGCGATTCGCGATGGCGGCGGCAACGGTTCGATCATCGGTCGCAACAGCTTCCAGCGCACCAGGGAAGACGCGTTGGAGATGCTCGACAAGATCATCAAGATCTACCTGGAAGAAGAGTAGCCGGCGGCGAAGAAGGCCGGCAGCAGACTTAAATCAATCCAAGAAGCGAGGGCATACGATGCGCATTGGCATCCTGACTGGTGGAGGTGACGTTCCCGGCCTCAATCCGTGCATGAAGGCCGTGGTCAACCGGGGCGCCGAGGAGGGTCTGGAGGTCATTGGCTTTCGTCGGGGATGGGCCGGTCCGTTGAACTACAACCCGGCCCTCTCCCTCGAGGAGAACGCGGATTGGGCGTTGCCCCTCACACCCGACACGGTTCGCCCCATCGATCGCACGGGCGGCACGTTCCTGCACACCTCACGCACCAACCCCGGCAGGGTGCGGCCGCAGGATCTTCCCGAGATCCTCGCCGACAAATACGCAATCGAGGACGGCAGGAAAACAGTCGATTGTACGCCACACGTCCTCGAGGTAATGAACGCACTCCGCATCGACGCGATGGTGCCTATCGGCGGCGATGACACCCTGTCGTATGGGGTCCGAATGCACGAGGAGGGGTTGCCGGTGGTGGCCATCCCCAAGACGATGGACAACGACGTCTTCGGCACGGACTACTGCATCGGCTTCAGCACGGCGGTTACGCGTAGCGTGCTGTACATCGACCAGCTCCGTACAGTGGCGGGGAGCCACGAGCGGGCCGCCTTCGTCGAGCTCTTCGGCCGCAACTGCGGGCAGACGGCACTGTTCACCGGCTACCTGGCGGGAGTGGACCGTGTGCTGCTCCCTGAGGTGCCCTTCGACGTCAACGTCCTGGCAGAGATGGTGATCAAAGACCGCAAGCGGAACCCGAGCAACTACGCCATCGTCGTTGTCTCCGAAGTGGCGGCCATGCGCGATGGCGAGGTGATCGAATCGGGAGAAAGGGACGCCTACGGGCACCGCAAGCTGGGCGGCATCAACGACATCGTCAGCGAAAAGGTCAAGGAGATCACGGGAATCAATATCATGAAGCAGCGGCTCGCCTATCTGATGCGCTCCGGCGTGCCTGATTCTCTCGATCGCATGGTAGCGATCTCGTACGGCATTCTCGCCATTCAGGAGATCAAGGCCGGGCGCACGGGTCAGATGGTGGCCCTGCAGAATGGCAACTACACCACCGTTCCCGTGGAAACCTGCGTGCAGGGGAAGAAGCTGGTTGACGTAGAGCAGCTCTATGACCCCGATGCCTACCGTCCCCGCATTCGGCATCCGCTGGGCAAGCCCATGTTCCTCTACTAGGCGGGCGCGCGGAGGACGACGCCTGCTGCGTTGCGCTTGCTCGGGCTCCCTTCGACGTACCATTAGGTACGCCTCGGTCGCCCTCGCGGCGCGCGCCTTGCATCCGTCGTCCTCCGCACCCCCGCTGGTTTCACCACCCTCCGAGATAGCCGGGCGCGTCCGAGATTACTGCTGCTTCGGGCGCTTGTATTCCACCGTCGTGTCGATGATGCCGATCTCTACACGACGATTGCGCGCGTGAGCCTCGGGCGTGTCTCCTTCGGCTAGCGGCATGGTTTCACCGAAGCCTTTGACCGTCATGATTTCGCCGCTGAGGCTCGCCTCGACCATGTAGTCGGCCACTGCCTGAGCTCGGCGCTCCGACAGAGACAGGTTGTACTCCTCGGTTCCGACCTCGTCAGCGTGGCCGAATATCTGTAGCTGGTATCCCTCCGCGGTCAGCAGGATGCCGACGATACGACTGAGCAGCTCCCTGTCCTCGGGTTTCAAGTCGGCTCGGTCGAACTCGAACTCGATGCGATCGCTACCCAAGGTCATTACCATGCCGATGGCTGTGCGCCTCGTCTCGACGATTCGATTGAGTGCCTGAAAGAGGCGATTCAGCTCTTGTTCTCGCTGTGCTCGGAGGTCCTCGAGCTCGCGCTGCGCTTGCTGCGCCTCATAGCGAGCATTCTCAGCCTCGGCCTGTGCCAGGTCCGCGTTCCGCTGCGCCTCGGCCTCGAGCTCCTGGGCCCTGACCCGCTCCTGCTCCGCCTCGGTGCGCTCCTCCTCCGCCTGAGTCCGGCCGGCATCCGCCTCCTGTGCCCGCGCGGAGGCTTCCTGTGCCTGCCCTTCGGCGGCCTCTGCCCTGACAGTTGCCTCCGCCGCGAGGAGATCGGCCGCTTCCGCCCGCCGCTCCGCCGCGGCCATCCTCTGCTCGGCGTCGACCAGGCTCTGCTCTGTATCCCCGAGACTCTGG
>JAUWTE010000107.1 GCA_030609765.1 Acidobacteriota bacterium | reverse complement strand
TCTTCGGTCGTATTTCCCTCACGGTAGCCCGCAAGAATGGCGAGGATCGCCGGAAAGCCCCAGTCACGCTCGATCAGGTGACACACCAAAGCGGCCTGGTAGTAGGAATAGGCGATCTGCTGGGGATACTTGGGCCGCACGAAGCCGTCGGTGAGGCGACTGACGGGGTGGAGCTGGTCGGTGAGGAATGCGAGCAGGAACCCTGCCGAAACATCGCTGCCCCATCCTGGGCGTGCCCGGTGCTCCTCGTAAACTGACAGCCCTTCGCTGAGCCAGCGTGGGATCCGGTGATCTGTTACCCCCAGGGTTATCGTGTGGCCGATCTCGTGCCACACGGTTGATCCCCAGTTGAACTCACCCGCGGGTCGAGCCGACGGGGAATCGATGGCGATGACGGGGCCGAACGAAACTCCCAACGCTCCCAGGCCTTTCAGGCCAATTGTCCGCACCGAGAAGTCGGCGTGGCTCGGATATACCTCGATGCGAACCGGGGTGGAGGGCTCGAACCTGTAGCGCTCGGCAAGACGATCGTAGGCTTCGTCGGCGAGATCGCCGAGATACAGAGAGATCAGATCCGATTCAGGCGCCTCGATCATCATCTCGAACCGCTTGGAGGCGATTTCCTCGTAGTTCGGGAAGGTGTCGAGAAGATCGAGCGTGTTCTTGATCCATACATTGAAGGGGTCGCCGCTGAACGAGGTCTCCAGGCTCTCACGCCCCGCAGCGATAGCGCCCGTGCGAAGTTGGTTCAGACCCAAGAGTCCATAACCGCGCCACGATTGCGGGTCGAGATCGACGGCGTGCTCGGTGAACTCCACCGCCTGCGCGTACAGTCGATTCTGCACACACAGGTCGGCAAGAGTGTTGTAGAGTTCGGCATAGCGCGGGCCGATCTCCAGAGCGCGGTCTCTGGCGGCGATGAACCCTGATTCGTTTCCCGTCAAGAAATTGGTTGCCGCCATGACGGCGAGGGCCTCGAGGGAGGTGGGGTTGATCGCCAGCGCGCGCTCAGCCATCGACAGCGCGTCGTCCCAACTCTCGGTACCCAGATACATCTTCGCCATTTGGAGATGGGCGGGAACGGAGCTCGGGTTGACCTCCAGAGCGTGCTGAACCAAAGAGGTGGCATCGGGCTGGCCGTCGAAGTCCATGACCCTCGCCATTGCCAAGAGGGCAGCCGGATGGTCGGGGTTGATCTCGAGGACATCGCGCAGGATCTGGCCGGCTTCGGTGCTGTTGTACTTGTCGAGGAAGAGCTCTGCCAGGCGAACGCGCGGTTCGAGGTCCGAAGGTTCGGCGTTGATCGCATCATCGAGAGCCCTGACGGCGTCATGAAAGAGCTGCGGATCATTGCGGCCCAGATAGACGCACGCGATGGCCACCGCGGTGAGGTCCTCAGAGGAACGCGCCAATCCGCGGTTGTAGGCGTCGATGAATCGATCGAAACGGCCCATTGCGGCGTCGATCTCGCCACGGCGAAAGAGGAGAACCGCGAGGTTGAGCTCGGCAGAGAGAAGGTCGCGCGCCCCGCCGTCGATTGCAGCCCGGTACGCTTCTTCCGCTCCATCGAGGTCTCCCCTCAGGTAGAGGGTCTCGCCAAGGGCGTTCCAGAGGTCAGCCGAGTCCGGCTGTGACTCCACGAAGAAACGCGCCGCCTCTTCGGCTTCGTGGTAGCGGCCGACAGACAGGAGGGCCCGCACCAAGCCGCGATGGTCCTCCGCCGCCGAGTTGCCGCCGCGGACTCGCTGCCGGAAGCTCGAGATCGCCTCCTCGTATCGACCCGTGCGCAGGGCGGCGACGGCTGGATCGTCCTGGGGTGGCTGCGCGGCTGCTGATATCCGCGTGGATGGGGCGGTCAGCAGGGTGGTCAGCATGACCAGGCATACCAGGGGGGTTCGTCGCCACGCCGCGGCCGATCTCGATCCACCTCGCCGGGCGGTCATCTCGTGCCTCCCTCCGATGCTTCGCCCTTTTCCCGAATGGCGCGCTCGGTCAGGGCGAGATCAACGAGCAGGGCCTCGAGCTCGGTCAGGTAGGCCTCGGGATCCATGCTGTCCTTGATACGTCTGAGCTCCGCGATCTGCAGCTCCAAGGCGAGCTTTCGCTCGTACAAGGCGCGCAGCTCTGGATCATCGCTTTCAGCTACACCGGGTAGAGCATCGGACGCAGCGATCCCAGGGCTGCTAGCGAGGAAGAAGCCTCTAGCCAGGGATCCGTCGCCCTCTGCAGGATCGGGCTCATGGCTGCCTTCAGCATCACCGTTGTCGTCGAGCAGGGCGGTCTCTGTGCGCATGCGCCCTTCGCTTTCGTAAAAGCGCTGCACTTCGTGAATCGCGTAGTTGTAGGCCTCCAAAAGGGAGACCCGTTCGTCCTTGTCGAGATCTGCCACGTCCTGACTGTAGGCCTCGATGAAGTAGCCTGCGAAGACGGTCTCATTGTTCTGGCGCCCATCACGGGTCGCGGTGATGATGGCGCGATTCCGCCCCGAGAGGGCTGCCACGAAATCGCCGCTCGAGCTCGTGGTGTTGACCAAGGCGATCGTCTGGACAGGGAAGAGATCGAGGAGGCTGGCGAAATCGGCGGCCGTAAGGTCGGGTCCGGGTAGGTTGAAACGAGATTCGCCGCCACGGGCGCTGCCGTGGCCGATCAGCACGATGGCAATTCGATCGCGGGGCGTGGCACGGGTGCCAAGGTTGCGCAGAGAGCTTTCAATCGTTTCGGCAGTCGAGCGGCCATTTACAAGCTCGGGATCGAGCTCGATATCTTCCGCCAGGTAGGTGATTCGTGCGGGCGGTATTCCCATTCTCTCCTCGGCGGCAGTGATCAAACTGACCGCCCACTCGTGAAAGGTCCCTCGGTACTTCTCTTCGCCGCTGAGGCCGCTGATGATGACGAGGTGAGAGTTGCCATTGGCAATCTGCGGGGAGGTCTCGAGCGCGGGAGAGCGATCCAACGTGGAGGCGGAAGATACGAAGGGGGCGGCAGCGGCTACGGTTGTGGCTCCCAGCAGGAAAGCCGCCATAGGTAGAGAGATCACGGCCTTGATCACGCCAACCCCCTGAGCTTGCGGTAGGTCCACTCGACTCCGATCAGGACGATCAGGAATATGAACAGAATCGGCATGTCCCAGAGATCCTTGACCTCCAGAACTGTGGTGCCACCCTCGGAGTGACCGATATCTTCAGGCAATGCGGAAACAGTGTCTGGGGTATAGAAACGGCCACCCGTCTCGTCGGCGATTCGCTGCAGCAGCGGCGCGCGCATCTCGGCATCGAAATACTCGGAGCTGAGATCGGCCACCTCGATGTGAGAAGTCTCTTGGCCGAGGATGTCGCCATTACGGTGGGCCCCCACATGAATCTCGTAGAAGCCGAGCTCCTTCGGCGTAAAGAAGGCTTGATACTCACCGTCAGCATCTAGCGACCAGTCCATCGGCAACTCTTCCTCCAAGCCGGCTGGTGAGATGATCCGAGCTGTGACCTGTGAGTTGTTGACCTCGATATAGGTCTCATCCCTTACCGATGCCGTCACCCTGACCGATTGCCCTGGGGCGTATCGATCCCGGGAGGTGGTGAGCTCGACCTGTCCCGGCACGTCCTGCACCAGCCAGCGCAGGAGCTGCCGCCAGAGGGTCTCGTGGGTCATGTCCTCGAGCGGGATGTCGTGGTGCATCTGCCACAACCAGGAGTCCTGCGGTGTGAAGGCCAGAGCCTTGCCGCGCCCGTAACGCTGGTGCGCCAGGACGATCTGCGGCTGTGGCAGTGATTCGCTCGTGCCGACCAGCAGAGTCGTTGCTCCAGGCTTTACCGAAAAGATCTGGTTGACGACAGTGAGCGGGGGTAGCTGCCGCCAGTGCTCGCGACTGTCCTCGAGCGTATCGGCGAGCTGAATAACCGGGTGGGTCATACCGAACAGGGTGGGCTGGATCTGGATCTCCGTGGCCGAATGGGCAGTGGCGCCCTCCTCAGCCACCGGCAGCACAACGGGCAACACCTCGGCGATGGGGCTACCGGCATAGCCGCCTTCCGCGAACGAGCTATGGCCGCCGATCATCAACAGGCCGCCGCCGCGCTGACTGACGAAATCGACCACCATCTGCTGCTGGTCCGAGGTCAGCAGATGCACACGTACGTTTCCCAGTATCAGACCCCGATACTCATATAGCTCCTCACGCGACTTGGGAAAGCCGCCGAACAGCTCATCCTCGTCGAGAATGTCCAGGCGCAGGAACTTGTTCTCTGCGGTTCCCTGCAGGACGGTAAGCTGCAAATTGTGGTCTTCATGGAGGGCGCGGCGCAGGAACGCGACATCGTGGCGTGGCATGCCCTCGTAGTAGAGAATGCGGTCGGCTCGATCCTGGACCGATACCAGCACGTCACGTTGGTTGTTCTGCGTAACCATCTCGCCCTCCTGCGGGGCGATTCGTACGCGGAACACCCGCGGTCCAGGCTCGTCAGCGGTGAATGTCGCCTTCACAACGGTCGAGTCGCCCTGCCGGGGTAACTCGACATCCTGCCTGCTGACGATTCCGCTGTCGTCCTCGACGATCAAAACAACCGTGGAGCCACCGAAGCCCTTGTGCTCGATGATCACATCGACTCCGACGGATGATCCGGCAAGAACTGTTCGGGGAACGTCGATCCTGCTGATCTCGATATCGCGGGTGAAGCGCTCGACTCCGAGGCCGACGGGAAAAACAGGCACGGAAGCGGCGCGCAAGCTCTGAATGGAGTCTGAGATGCCGCCCAGGGCGTTGTCAGCGCCGTCGCTCAGCAGAACCAGCCCTGAGAGCGGTACTGATGCGAGCTCCTGCCGCGCTCCATCCAGCGCCATTCCGAGATAGGTCTGGTTGCCTGCGTAGATGAGTGGTTCGACGCCATCAACACGTTCGAGAACGTCGGAAAAGCTGAAGAAGCGAAGCTTGAAGTTCTCAGAGAGGGCATCGAGAAGCTCCGAGCCCTCCGCGCCGAAGGCCTGGGCGACGAATTCGCTGCGAGGCAGCGTTTCGCGGTCAGCGATCTGCATGCTCTGGGAATTGTCGATCAGAATGCCAACGAAGTTCTCCTGGGGAACCGCTACCGAGACCACCAGAGCCGGTTGCAGCAGGCAGAAGAGCAGGATGACCAGAACAAGCGTGCGTATGGACGCGAGGACGACACGATCGACGGGCCCACTCTTGCCCCCAACTTTGCGATATCTCACGACCGCCAGGAGGCCCGCCACCAGCAGCACCGCCGCCAGGGCCATGGAGGGCCAGGCAGCGGAGAACACGAATCTACCCTGCTGGAAGACGTAGGGGCTGTACTTGAAGAGCAGCTCGAAGAGGGAGTTGCTCATCGCGCAAGCCGTGGTGGAACTTTGGAGGGTCCGTCGCTCATCAGTGGCTCAGGGCGTAGATGATCGTGTTTACGGCGAGTTGATAGGCGAAAGTCGAGTAGGGCAGGGGATAGTACGGATCTTCGGCCCATTCCCAGGCATCGCCCAGGTCGGTATTCCAGTTGATCACCACCAGCAGGCGCCCCGCATCGTCGAAGATCCCGCGCACGTGGGGAACATAGCCGTCTCGTTCCCATGTGACTCCGCCGTACCGGGCGATTCTGACGCTGGGAACCTGCAGAAGCTCATCGATCGAGTAGAAGGTGTTGAAGAGGGGATGGTCCATTGGGAGCTCGACGATCGTGTGCTCGGGACGCACACGGCGAATCTCATACTCGAAGTTCTGCCACTCATAGGTGCCCCAGAAGTCGTCGATCATCAGAAAGCCGCCGGCGAGGAGATAGGACCGTAGAGCCTCGACCTCCGCTTCTGTCAAGGACATGCGGCCGACCTCGAGTGCGTAAAGAAAGGGGAAGCTGCGCAGGCCGGGATCGGTCAGTCGTACCGCATTTTCGGCCTCATATGCATCGATATTGGTCAGGCGCCGCAGTCCCCAGAGGAACTGCCGGTCTGCCTTGGGGAAGTCGATGGCCCAACTACCCATGCGGCGATACCCATAACCGCTGTAGATAGCGCGAGTGAAGTAGAAGTCGTGGGGACCGCCACTGTCTCGGGCGCGTGAGCCACGCAGGTAGAAGTCCTCGGGAGGGCGAAATTCCTGTGGAAATCCCTGCTGTGCGGAAACCACAGCCGTCATCGCGTTCTGGATCGGAACGGTTGGGCTCAGGGCGCCGTGGCTGCTAGTGTCGGAGGACGATATTCCAGCGTGAGGCACCTGAGTCAGGCTTGCACGGCCATTGATTGTTCGCATAGCTGGCGCCTGTCGATCGGACGCGAATCCGATGGCCGTGGCGGCCGAGATCAGCACGCACCCCGTCGCTAGTGCGGTTGCCTTGAGCTGGCTGTACTTCATGCCATGCCATCTATGGGGATGGGATCAGAAACCTGCATTCAGGTGCTACGAGTTGGGGAGTCCTCCCGAGGAGGTGGAATCTATCATATCCTGCCGTAGCGGCCACAGTAAGCGCATAGAGCCGGCCCGAGTCAGCCTGGATGAATGTAAAAAAGAGGACGCCCGCATCGACAATGGAAGATGAAATCAAAGTCAAATTCGTGGTCTGTTCTGCCTGCGACCAGGCCTTTCCCGTCAACGAGCTGCCCCGACGTGAGCACGAGTTCGAGACCGACGACGGTGGGTACCTGGTTGTCTACGACTATCACTGCCCCCAGTGCCAGGCGAAGCTGGCATCTTGGGGCACGACCTGACCTAGGATGCGAGCCGTGATCCAGCTTTCTCTGATTCTCTTGACGACCATGCTGAGCCCGACCCTGGCTGCCGGATCGCCGAGTCAGGACGTCCTTCACATGGCTTTGGGCGACGATGCGCGTGCCCGGTATGAAGTGAGCCTGGGACTCGACGTCATCACCGACACGGCCGCACAGGAAGAGATCACGCCTGCCGAGCTGGCGGTGCGCCTCGATGAAGTGGAGCTCTTGTTCGTGGGCGAAAGCCACACGGACATGGATGTGCACCGGGTTCAGCGTCGCGTTATCGAGGCGCTCGTAGAACGCGGGCGCACGGTTCTGATTGGGCTCGAGATGTATCCCTATACAGAGCAGAGATTCCTCGACCAGTGGGTCGATGGCCTATTCACCGAGAAGGGATTCGTGGAGGTCTCCGATTGGTACAAGAACTGGGGCTACCACTGGGGCTACTACCGGGAGATCTTCCTGCTCGCTCGCGACCGCGGTATCCGTATGGTGGGCGTCAACACCCCACGTGACGTGATCAGTGCGGTGCGTCGCAAGGGCTTCGAGAACCTGAGCGAAGAGGAGGCACGCCACATTCCCCCGCGAATCGACACCGACAACGAGCAGCATCTCCAGCTCTTCAAGTCCTATTTCGAAGGAGACGACGGCATGCACTCCTCGATGTCCGAGGAGCAGTGGAAGGCGATGTTCGCGGCCCAATGCACGTGGGATGCGACCATGGCCTATAACTCAGTGCGGGCGTTGCAGTCGACTGAGGATCCAGACGCCATCATGGTCGTGCTCATCGGCTCAGGGCATGTCGCCTACGGGCTCGGAATCGAACGCCAGGCAGGACTTTGGTTCGAAGGTCCAATGGCGTCGATCGTTCCCGTGGCGGTGACCGACGATGACGGTTCGGCAGTGGAGAGTGTTGTCGCTTCCTATGCAAATTATGTCTGGGGGATTCCCCGTGAGCTGAACACCGTATACCCGGGCCTGGGCTTGTCGACGAGGCTCGTCGAGGAGGATCAGACTCTGGAGGTCCTCATGGTCGACGAGGATTCGGGCGCCGGGACCGCCGGGGTTCTGGTCGGCGACATACTGCTGTCGCTGGACGGGACCAGCCTCCCGGACCGTGCCACTCTGAATCGATTGGTGGCGGGGAAGTCCTGGGGCGATGCTGTTGATCTCGTCGTGCGACGAGGTGGCGACGAGCTCCAGTTCACCGCCTACCTTCGTCGCAGACTCGAGTGATTCAGGCTCGCAAGGGCTGCAGCTTCAGGTAGGAGAGTGTCCGCCACAGCCACTCGAACGGGCCGAACCTGAAGTGGCGCAGCCAGATGACCGAGAACGGTATCTGGAAGGCCCACACGGCGAAGACGATGAAGATCTGTCCCACCCGGCTGACCTCGCCGAAGTAGCCGAAGCCGTGACCGTAGAAGATCGTCGTGCAGATGAGTGTCTGCATGATGTAGTTGGTCAAAGCCATTCTGCCGACGGCGCCAAGGGCCTGTTTCGCGCGCTGCAGGCCGTCCCTCATGCATGCCAGCATGATCATGCTCACCCAGCCCATGCTGACGAAAAGGCTGCCCCAGTAGTTGGCGATTCCACCGAAGAAGAAGCGGGACATGTCCCATCCCTCGGCGAAATTGCGATGTGCTCCGTACATGACTATGGGTAGCCCGACCCCGATGGCGAGCGCGATCGACGTCCAGTAGAAGCGCGGCGACCTGGCCGCACTGAAGACACCGAGCTTGAACAGCGCCATG
>JAUWTE010000304.1 GCA_030609765.1 Acidobacteriota bacterium | reverse complement strand
GTGAAGGCCGGATTCGTCCACACGATTCTGCCGTCCCTGCCGGTGATCATGATCGAGTTGGCTGCACTCTCCAGCGCCGCCCCCTGGAGACGAAACCGCTGCTCGCCGTCGCGCAGTCTCTCATCCGCCAACTTGCGCCGGCTGATGTCTCGAGCGAACGCGCAATGATACTCCTCACCGCCGAACTCTTGGTAACTGACAGACACCTCGACCGGGAAGACGCTTCTGTCCTTTCTCTGGTGCATCGACTCGAAGGTGTCTGAGCCCAGCCCCATGAGCTTGTCCCAGTGCTCCAGCCACCTTCCCTCGGTGAGGGACGGGACAACATCGAGCACAGTCATGGACAGGAGCTCCGCACGGGAGTACCGGAGGGTGCGACAGGCTGCCGCGTTGACGTAGATGAAGCGTGCGTCCTTGCCCATCCAGAAGACCGCGTCGGCCGCCTCGTCCACGGCGACCTTCGTCATGCGCAGCATTCTGTCAGCCGAACGCGGTGTCTCCACAGGTTGTTCGGAGGGCAGGCGTGGCTCACCGCTCAGCGCAGCAGCGGCTGCACCGCGCACACCTTCTGCATTGCTTTTCCCTCCCCCCATCGTCCTACCTCTCGGGGAAACACGACACCCCTGGTTGCCTTGCTGCTTCGTTGGCTGGTTCGGTCCCCACCTGCCTCGCCATCGAAACCGATTCGGCCCCGCAAACCCGATCGCTGGCCAGTTTGAGGATACCGAGGTAGGACACACTACTCATACAGAACCCGAGCAACCTACTCAAGCCCTGTGTTCATGGTCGGCACGCGAGCAACGGTGCATCGAGTCCTCCGCGATGACACTGAAACCACCTCGTAGTCCCTCCATGCCCTCGCCCGCAAGTCCCACTTGCCGCTGCCGAGGCGACCTGCCTGGCAGGTGCTACAGTGTGCCGCCATGATCGAACACCGACATACGAACCGGCTTGCCGACGAGACCAGCCCGTACCTGTTGCAGCATGCACACAACCCTGTGGATTGGTGTCCATGGGGCCCTGAAGCACTGGAGCGCGCACGCGCCGAAGACCGCCCTATCCTCTTGAGCATCGGATACGCCGCCTGCCATTGGTGCCACGTCATGGAGCGGGAGTCCTTCGAGAACGAGGAGACTGCTGCGCTCATGAATCGCCACTTCGTCTGCATCAAGGTGGACAGGGAGGAGCGCCCGGACCTGGACAACATCTACATGACCGCCGTGCAGATGATGACCCAACACGGCGGCTGGCCTCTGACAGTCTTTCTCACACCCGACCTCAGGCCATTCTTCGGTGGCACCTACTTTCCTCCCGCGGACCGCATGGGAATGTCCGGCTTCCCTACCGTGCTCAGCGCCGTCGCCGACGCCTACGCCAATCGTCGCGACCAGATCGAAAACGTGGCCAATGATCTGACCCAGCACCTCGGGCAGCAGGCAACCGCCGGCGGGTCGACGCGGATCCTCGATGCAGACCTCATTGAAGACGCGGTGGACGAGCTCAGGAGACGCTTCGATCCGGCCCACGGTGGATTCTCCCCTGCCCCCAAGTTTCCCCACAGCACGACGATCTCGCTGCTCTTTCGTGCAGCGAGCGCGCGGAATGATGACGAGTTGCTGTCCATGGCGACATTCACCCTGGACAAGATGGCCGCGGGCGGGATGTACGACCACATAGGCGGCGGATTCCACCGCTACTCGACCGACGCCGAATGGCTGGTGCCCCACTTCGAGAAGATGCTCTACGACAACGCCCTCCTCGCGGGGACCTACCTCGAGGCCTACCAGAAAACGGGCGACGACGAATATGCGCGCGTCGCAGGTCAGACTCTCGACTGGGTGCTGCGTGAGATGCAGGGGCCGGATGGGGGCTACTACTCAACCCTTGACGCAGATAGCGAGGGAGAGGAAGGGAAATTCTACGTCTGGAGTCGACGGGAGGTCGACGAGCAGCTCGGAGAGTCCGCCGCAGAGCTCTGTGCTTTCTACGACATCACGGCGGCCGGAAACTGGGAGGGCAAGAATATCGCCAACTTCCGGCGCCCGCGAAGGGAGCTTCTCGCCGAGATCGCGGCACAAACCGGCGACCCGATAGAGGAGGTCGAGGAGTCGCTGGAACGATCCCGGTGTTTCCTGCTCGAGGCCCGCGGGCAGCGGCCTCGACCAGGCCTCGACGACAAGGTGCTTACCGACTGGAACGGCCTGATGATCGCTGCCATGTGTGCTGGTTACCGCGTGCTGGGCGACGACCGCTACATGGCCTCAGCACAGCGGGCTGGCAACTTCATCCTGAATGCCATGATTCCCGATGACCGGCTTCTTCACACATATCGGGAAGGGCGAAGCAGGCTGCTCGCCTACCTCGATGATTACGCCAATATGGTCGGAGCACTGCAGGAGCTTTATGCCTGCACCTTCGACGTGAGGTGGCTCAGGCAGGCTCGCGGAATGGCTGACCAGATGCTGGAGCTGTTCTGGAATGAGGCCGAAGCGTCTTTCTCATTCACCGGCTCCGATCACGAGGAGCTGATCGCGCACATGCGGCCAGGGCATGATGGGGCAACACCTTCGGGAAATGCCGTTGCCACGACGGTTCTCCAACGCCTCGCCACCCTGACCGGAAAGAGCGTCTACGCCGAGCGGGCCGTGGCCACTCTCCGCACCTTCCAGCCCCAGATCGGACGCTCCCCGTCGGCATTCGCTCAGATGTTGCTGGCGCTCGACTACTACCTACGTGAACCGAGAGAGATCGCTCTGGTGGGCAAGCTCGATGACACTTCGACGAAGCAGGCCTTGGGCGACCTGTGGCGACGCTACACGCCGCACGAGGTCATCGCTCTTTTCGATCCCTCGGCATCCGACGCCGCGAAGATCGAAAACGAGGTGCCGTTGTTGCGCGGCAAGACCCAGATCAACGGTGCGCTGACCTTCTACGTTTGCCAGGACTACGCCTGCCAGGCTCCCACCACTGACCTGGAAGAGGTCCTGGCGGCGGGCCGCACCGATTAACCCGGACTTCTCAACGGGTCGCGGCTAACGGTAGAGCTTGTCGCCGAGCTCCTTCTCGAGGCCCTGGTAGAGGTCGGCCACATAAGCGCCGTAGCCATTGAAGATCTGTGTCGGGACCCTCTCCCCGGTGTCGACGAGACGCTCGCTCGCCTGTGACCATCGAGGGTGTGGCACCTCGGGATTGATGTTCGCCCAGAATCCATACTCGCGAGGATTCGCCGTGTTCCACAGGGTCTTCGGCTGTTCCTCGGTGAACTCGATCTTGACGAGCGACTTGATGTTCTTGAAGCCGAACTTCCAGGGAACGATCAGCCGGATCGGTGCGCCCATTTGTTTCGGGAGCGGCTTGCCGTAAGCGCCGGTCACCAGCATCGCCAGGTCGTTCATCGCCTCCGGGATCGTCAGTGCTTCGTGGTATGGCCACGGGTAGTGACGCTGCTCTTGCATCCCGACCATCTGGCGCGGTCGCATGAGCGTCGTCAAGGCAACGTACCGGGCCCGGCTCGTAGGCTGCACCCGTTCGATCAACGCCTTGAGGGGAAAGCCTGTCCACGGGATGATCGCGGACCATGCTTCGACACAGCGGAGGCGGTACACCCGATCCTCCAGCGGCATCGATCGGATGAGGTCGTCGACGTCGAAAACCTGCGGGTTCTGCACCAGGCCCGTGACCTCGAGTTCCCACGGCCGCGTCTCAAAACGCTCGACGAGCTTCCAGACGTTGCGCTTGTCGACTCGGAACTCGTAGAAGTTGTTGTAGGCCAAGGTGATGTCCGCAGCCGTGACAGGACGACCAGCCTCCTCCTCACCAAACAGAGGATTGCGCTCCGCCGGGTATTGGTCGGCCGCCGGCCAGTCGGGAAACCGCACCGCGCGAGGCTCTCCCGGTACTCCCTGCCCCAGCGCGGTCGAGGGCCAAGAGAATCCCGACACGAACGCACCAAGCCCGGCCCCTACGACGCCCATGGAACGCAGGATCTCCCGCCGGTTCAAATAGACGTCCTCCGGGGTGGCCAGACGCTCCGGGATCTCCCACCCCCGGCGCTTGCGAATCAGCATTGTCATTGTCCTCCTTGCTGAAGAATCTCCCTGGCTCTGGAGAATACTGCATCCAGCATCTCTTCCGTCAGCTTGCCCGTAAAGGTGTTCTGCTGGCTGGGGTGATAGCTGGCCAACAACCTGGGGAAGCCTCCTCCGTCTCCAGGGACGCCACCACCCGGGCCAAGAGGCACCTCCTGGCAGTGACCGAATCTCGGCTTCGGCGATGGCACGGGGAAGCCTCTCTGCCGGTAGATTCTCAGCACCTGGTCGTAGGCGAACTGTCCGAGGGAGACGACGACTCGGAGCCCCTCTCCGGCAAATGCGAGCAGGTCGATCTCATTCTCTAGGTAGGGTTGGCAGCGATCGCGTTCCTGTGGTGTAGGGCGGTTGCCCGGGGGTGCGCAGCGCACCGCCGCCGAGACGAACGCGTCATTCAGCCGCAGGCCGTCTTGCCTGTCTACTGAGCTTGGCTGATTGGCATAGCCGGCGCGATGTAGGGCACGATACAGCCAGTCTCCCGAGCGATCGCCGGTGAACATACGCCCCGTGCGATTCGCCCCGTGCGCGGCAGGAGCCAGCCCGACGAGCAGCAGTCGGGCATGACGATCCCCACAACCGGGCACTGGCTTGCCCCAGTACTCCAGATCCGCGAAGGCCGGTCGTTTGTCCTTCGCCACGTTCTCGCGGTG
>JAUWTE010000467.1 GCA_030609765.1 Acidobacteriota bacterium | reverse complement strand
GCAGGGGAGCCACAAGCGGGGAGTCCGCAGCCAGGAGCTACCAGCCTGGCCTCTTCGGAGGCGTTCTGGTGTCTGGTAGGAGGGGGTAGTCCAAGATCGCGGCAGCCTGGTTCAGGTGTCCCCGGCCCATGAACGTCAACTACTGAAGCCCGCCCAACACATCTGATGGTTGCTGATCACCGGCAGGCTTAGGCTTCGGGGCCATGGATTCGCCTACGCTGCGATGCGGTAGTCGTGTTGGATCCCACCGAGGACGGGGAGAGCCACCAGCTTTCCGGCGGGCGACGGAGGTTGTCGAAGTTCCGGGTATGGATCTGGGATCCCATGGATCGCCTGCGACGGACGGGCGCCATTGTAGTAGCGAATGTACTCGGCAGCGACACGGCGGATGTGACCCACGCTAAGGAACATGAAGTGATTCAAGGCTTCCTCCCGCAGCGTCCGAATGAACCGCTCGACGTATGGCGATGCATTCGGAGCGCCATACGGGATGGGGATCCCCTCGATGCCCATGATCTCGTCAAGCCAGCGGTCCAAGTGGCAGCGATAGCTGCACCTTTTGCCGTTTTGCTCTACTGTAACTCTCCTGCCGTACTGTCCGAAGATGCCATCATTGTCGTGGACGAGGAAGCGCGGACTGGTGTCCGAGGAAGTGGCTTCGCGGATCTGCTGCTTCACCCAGGGAAGCGACGGGTTGGTTGTAAAATTGATATGGACGATCCGTCGAGAGTCGATCTCCATGATGATGAAGATGTAGGCGACGGCGAAGAGAGCAGTGTACTGGATGAGGAAATCGCAGGCCCAAAGCTCTTTGCCGTGATTGCGCACGAAGGTGCGCCAGGTCTGGTCCCCACGAGGCCTCGTGAGGCGCGGGACCATGTAACGGCGGATCGTGCTGGTAGAATGCTCGATGCCGAACTTGGCGGCGAGTTCTTCGGCGATCCGGTCTTCGCCCCATTCGGGGTGATCCCCCGAAATGCGTTGGATGAAACCGACATGCTTCCGCGGGATTCGGGGTCTGCCAATCTTGGCCGGGCGAGACCTGCGACGCCAGAAGAGCCTGAAACCCTTTCGGTGCCAGCCAATCACCGTGGCAGGCTGCACGATGGCGAGAGGGCGAGTCCATTGCGGCCAGAGCCTACGAAGGGCAATCCAGAAGAAGCGGTCCTCAGGTTGCAGGCGAGTCCGTTTCTGCTTTCGTCGGTAGATGGCCAGCTGCTGGCGCAGGGCAGCGTTCTCCAGGGCCAGTGTTGCCTGTGTCATCAACGCGGCCCGCACGAGAGCAAGAAGGGCAGATACTGATGTACGCATAATGCGTACGACCATATCACAGTGGGAGAGTTGCCTGATCGCAAGGAGCTACGGTCTTTTCGCGGAGTACGGGTGTTGCTGGCCGTGATCCTCGTCGTCACCATGACGCTGTCCGATGTCATCAACAACGCCGCGACCGCGGTGGTGATGGCGCCGATCGCCCTTACGATTGCTGAGCAGCTCGGGGTCAACCCGGACGCGTTCTTGATGGCAGTCGCCATCGGCGCCTCGAGCGCGTTCTTGACGCCGATCGGGCATCAGAACAATGCGTTGATTCTCGGGCCGGGGGGTTACCGCTTCGGCGATTACTGGCGCATGGGCCTGCCGCTCGAGGTCCTGATCGTGCTTGTCGCCATCCCGATGCTTCTGATCGTTGGGCCTCTGTAGACGACCGTTCGCGCTCGATTCTTGTCGTTGTGGTTGGAGCCGCCGCACCACCCGACAGCACAGCGCAGAATGCGAAGACAGCCAAGCCTCGCCGTGCGAATCGAGCGGATCGAGAGCGGCCTCGCGCCGTCGCTACGGTTCAGGGACGGCCCCTTCTGGAATATCCATCAGACCAGGTGGCCATCCCAAAGCGCTCGGCAGAAACTGCGCCAAGATAGAATCTCAATGCCGTCATCCGTCGTGCGTGGTCGCGCCACGCGAGATACGACGATCTTCCGGCGCGGGTGGTTTTCCTCGCTCAACGCCCTCAGCCCCTTCAGATCAGCCGTTCGAACTTCACGGGTGGACTTGCATTCAATGGCCAGTTCCATGTTCCCGAGAATCAGATCAACTTCGAATCCGGAACTGGTCCGCCAGTAGCTGACGGGATGGTCGAGGCGTTGGTAGGAAAGGTAGGCGCGAACCTCGTTCAACACGAAGTGCTCGAAGGCTCGACCAAAACGATCCGAACCTTCGACGACCACATGGGACTCCGGATGAAGCTGATTCGCCACACCGACGTCGAACAGGTAGAACTTCGCCGTCTCCACCAGACGACGCTTCTTCCGCCGGCGCCAAGGCTCGAGCGTGAAGCCGAGCAGAGTGTCCTCCAGCAACTGGAAGTAATTGCGGACTGTGCTCGCCGAGACGCCCGATTCTCTCGCGACGTTGGCATAGTTGATCTGTTGACTGTGGCAAAGGCCCGCGATCTGTAGGAAGCGAGAGAACGCTGGGATGTTCCTCGTCGCCGACTCGTCGATGATCTCCGCCTTGATGTAGTTGTTCACGTACGCTTGCAGCAGCTGTGAGGGATCATCGACAAGATAGTGGACGGGGAGGGCGCCGTGTTGGAGGACCCGATCCAGATCGACATCGCCGATTTCGTGAGTGGTCAGCGGCAGCAGGTGGAAATCGATCGCCCGCCCGCCGAGCAAGGTGCGGGAGCGTCGCCGCAGCTTCCGGGCACTCGATCCGCAGAGGATGAAGCGGGTGGCCGTGTTTTCGAGAAGCCAGTGCACCTCCTCAAGTAGAAGGGGGACATGCTGCACTTCATCGATGACCACGAGCTGGGGTCGCTCTGCCAAGACTTCCTCGCGGAGGATCTGGGGCCGCACGCTGAGTTCGGCGTTCAGGGTGGTGTCCAGGAGGTCGTAGAATCTCGCATCGGGATAGCGATCGTGGAGAAGGGTCGTCTTTCCGGTTTGCCGCGCCCCCCATAAGAAGAGGGCGGCTGAGCCGGTGACCGGGTTGGGCACCCACGATAACTCAAGTGATCGTTTGATCTTAGAAATCTCTTTTGTCATGTGCTGATTGTCGCGTAATTCATCAACTGAGTCAATGATTTTCTTGGGGATGCTGTGGGATCGGATCGCCGTTGGGTAGAAGGAGATCGGCTAGCGAGATATCCTGGGCCGGCGATTGAGGATTCCAGGGCACGCTAACCCCTGTCGCTGCCACCCGATGAGGAATTCAGACCCGGCGCGACCCGGCAATGCCGTATCATGAAAGTGGTGTAAGGCCGGGAGATGAACATGTACTTCCGTGTGGCGATTGTCGCGGCAGCGGCGCTGCACTGCCTCTGTGGCACTGCTGCGCCAGCTCAGGACCCGGGTGC
>JAUWTE010000259.1 GCA_030609765.1 Acidobacteriota bacterium | reverse complement strand
GTCTGGGCGATGGTCTTCAACGAGATCGGCCTCGGCACGAAGGCAGTCGGCGTGGGGATCTGGAAGGGCATCAAGTATCCCTTCTCACACTGACTTGCGCCCCGATCATTCCAATCCGGGTTGCGCCAGGGAAACTCCGGCCCTCACTCGCCAGCGTTGCGCCCGAATCCAGTGATGATGGCGAAGAGCAGAACCACCAGTAGGGCCCAGGAGTGGAAGTTGAACAGGCCCGCGGCAAGCGGCGTGATGCGTGGCATGCCGAAGGCGGCAGCACCCGCGGTTGTGCTGGCTGCCACGATCGTCGGGATGTAGAACGGCAGCAGGAACGGATAAGTGCACGAGGTGATATCGAGGATGTTGGCACGCCGGTAGCGGTGAATCCCGAACGCCTCGCCCGTTTCGCGCGTGAAGCCCCCCACCGTGAGGATCGCCACTGCCGAGTGAGTGATCAGAAGGACGGCGGCCGACATGGTCCCGAAGATCCACAGCTCAGCACCGCGTGGCGAATGGGTTCGCTTTCGCGCGAATTCAACGAGCCGATCGAGTATGCCGCTGGCCTCGAGCCCCGCCACCAAGCCCATCAGCAGGATCGTGAAGATCGACACGCCGACGCCACGCTCCATGCCGTCGAGGATGAGACCGGCCGCTCGGAAATTCTCCGTATCGATGAATAGAAGTTGAGCGGGCAGCAGAAGCCCGAGGGCGAGGCCAATGATCGTGGCAGCCAGGATGCCGAAAAGGAGGCCCTCGATGAGGCGGCGACCGGTCAGCAGAAGCGCCAGCACCAGGGCCGGAGCCAGCAGCATGGGCAGGCCGCGCGGGCTTCCTTGCAGGCCAGAGGCGGCGGACGCTGCGGTTTCCGAGGTCGCGCTCGCTGTTGATGGATCGGCCGCCCCCAGGAGCATGTAGACCACGAGCGCGATCGCCGCCGCTGGCAGCGCGTACTTGAGCCGGCTGCGCACCACGCCACCGAGATCGGCCCCCTGGGTAGCGGATGAGGCGATCGTCGTGTCTGAAACCGGCGAGATGTTGTCGCCGAAGGTGGCCCCACCGAGGATCGCCCCGATGAGAATGACAGGGTCAGCGCCCAGCAGTCCCCCGGCCGGGTACAGAAGAGGTGAGCACAGCAGGATCGTTCCGAGGCTGGTGCCGGTGGCGGTCGACACCACCGCACATATAAGGAAGGCCGCAGCCACGTAGCCTGGTCCTGCCACCCCCATCTGCCCGGCAAGCCATACCAGGGCCTCGATGAAGCCGCTGGCATTCATGAGCACTCCGAGAACACCGGCCAGTATCCAGGCCATCACCATGATCATGACGATGGGTTGGCTCATTCCCTCGACGATGACGTTCGAGTACTCGCCGCGGTCGCGCGCCAGCAGTAACCCCAGCGTCAGCGCCGCCAGCAGTACGGGCCAGAATCCACGCTCGTCGGGAGCTCCCGACAGGCCCAGCCAAGCGACGCCGATCAGGAAGAGGGCGAATGGTGCCAGGGCACCGAGGGTCCCACCGTAGAAGGTGAGAGATCCGGCGCGGCTAGGGGGCCGCAGATGCCCATCGGCGGGCGTCTCGGACCGGGACTTCCCCGCCGACCCCTGTTCATCCGGAATGTGCTCTTCGTTCTCCGAGCTCATCCTCACTCCATCGTCCTCTGGGTTGCCGTTCGCAGGCTGTGGTGAAAGTGTAGTGAGACAACGGCTTCATCGGCGCCGCGCCGCCCCCTGTGGAGGCGTGACCCGGCGACAGGAGAGTACCTGAATGGAAAACGCATCGGATGATTTTACGCTCTACGACCTGCGTGTCGAGGTGGTGGAGTGTCGTGGCGAGATGGTCTGTAGCCACCAAATCGGCGACTACTTCGAGCTCAGCGGCGAGAATCTCTCGTTGCCTGCCGGCCAGACCTTCCCCATCTATTCGCTAGCGGCGCTGCTGCCGCTGCTGCCCGCCAAGCAACGCAAGACCCACCCGAACGACTGGATAACGACCGATACCGATATCGCCTGCCCCGATCCGAACTGCGGTGCGATCTTCCGCATCACGCGCACGGGCCAGACCACGTTTCGGCACAACGACGTCACCGCCGTGCCCCTGGAAGATCGAGAAGACTAGTGCGAACGCAGGCACCGAGGACGTCGATTGCTGACGGCTACAGCATCTCGCGGATCATCGTCGGAGCGTGGCAGCTTTCGGAGGGACACGCACCCGAAGCACCGCAGAGGAAAGCCATCTTCGAAGCCTTCGGCCGCATGGCCGATGCCGGGCTGACGACGTTCGATTGTGCCGATATCTACACTGGCGTCGAGAAACTGCTGGGCGAATTCCATGGAAGGCGATTGGCGGGGCATACGGAGAAGCGGGCTGGAGCCGGCCGGAGCGCGGCATCCATGGAGATACTCAAGGAGGCGGCGGGTATCCCCTCCCCTATTCAAATCCACACGAAGTTCGTCCCCGACCGCGAATCACTGGCGAGCATCGACAGAGCCCACGTTGAACGCATCATCGACCGTTCTCTGATGCGACTGGGGGGTGAGCATCTCGACCTCGTGCAGTTCGCCTGGTGGGACTACTCGGTGCCGGGATACATCGAGGCGGCCCAGCGGCTGGCCGAGCAACAGCAGGCGGGTAAGATCCGCCACCTCGGCGCCACCAACTGCGACACGCCGCGCCTGGCCGAGATCGTCGAGGCCGGCGTGCGCATTGTGTCGCACCAGGTGCAGTACTCGCTTCTCGATCACCGGCCGGAGAACGGCATGGTGGAATACTGCCGGGAGCATGGCATTCATCTGCTCTGCTACGGCTCCCTCGCCGGTGGTTTTCTGACCGACCGCTGGCTCGACGCCGAGGAGCCACACAAGCCGCTGCCCAACCGCTCGCTCACCAAATACAAGCTCATCATCGACGAGTTCGGCGGATGGGAGCTCTTCCAGGAGCTCCTGACGGTCCTGCGGGCGATCGCGGACAAGCACGCTGTGAGCATCGGTGCGGCTGCGATTCGCCACGTCCTCGACCGCCCTCAGGTAGCCGCCGCCATCGTCGGCGCCCGCAACGCCAAGTACCTGCAACAGAACCTCGATGCCTTCTCATTGCAGCTCGACCAGGAAGATGCCGACCGGATTGAAGAAATCCTGTCACGGCGCTCCGGCCCGGGCGGCGACACCTTCGATCTAGAGCGCGTGCCCGGTAGCTCCCACGCCGGCATCATGAGATACAACCTGAACCGTGGGTGACTCGGCGTGGGTGTTGGCGTGGGTGTTTCTGAATCACCGAGGGCATCTCTGGGAATCGCCGCGTCCGCAGTGACCTTTTTCAAATTCCGACATCTCAACTAGAGACGAATTGATAATTCTTAAAGAAACCGACAGAATAGCCGTTCATTTTCCCCCGCCAACACTCAGTTTGAGAAAGGTATCTGACCATGGCGCACAAGCTTCCTGCACTTCCTTACGACTTCAACGCCCTCGAGCCGCACATCGATGCGGAAACGATGACGATCCACCACGACAAGCATCATCAGGCATACGTCAATAACTTGAACGCGGCGCTCGAGGCGTACCCCGAGCAGCAGGAGATGAGCGCGCTCGAGCTCATGGTCGGGTTTCACGACCTGCCCGATGGCCTCAAGCCGGCTGTCCAGAAGCAGGGCGGCGGTCACGTGAATCACTCGATGTTCTGGACGATCATGGGCCCCGACGGCGGCGGTGAGCCGGGCGGCATGCTGGCCGGCGAGATCAACGATGCGTTCGGCTCGTTCGACGAGTTCAAGGCCGCCTTCAAGGCCGCGGCCGGCGGCGTGTTCGGCAGCGGTTGGGCCTGGCTGGTGGTCAATGGCGACGGCAACCTCGTGATCACCACGACCGCGAACCAGGACAACCCCGTATTCACCGAGGGCAGCCTGCCGATTCTCGGACTCGACGTGTGGGAGCACGCCTACTACCTCAAGTACCAGAACCGGCGTCCCGACTACATCGACGCATTCTTCAACGTCGTCAACTGGGACCAGGTCGGCCAGTATCTCGCCATGATTCGCGTCGGCGAGGGTGTCATCGCGATGCAGGATTGGGCGGCCGCGCAGAAGGCGAAGCTGCAGGATTTCCTCGGTAGCCTCACCGACTAGTCGCCGAATAGCTGCGACATTCAAGAGGCCGCTGGCTCACCGGTTTCGACCCGATGCGCCAGCGGCCTCATTGTGTTGAGGCCCCATCGCGGTGGACGGTGAGCTCCTGTGGTCGTCCGCGGCGGCAGGGTCCGCAAAACGCTGGACCTTGTTCCCGTCGCCTGAGAGATGAAGCATCTTGAGGTCACGGTACGAAAGAATCATCATGCCAGCATGAAAACGACGCTCACATTGGACGAAGATCTTGCCGAACGATTGAAGGAGCTCATCCCGGCTATCACTCCGGGACCGAGGCACCAGGGGATTCCCGCCGACATCATGGCGTAAGCTCGGCGCCCAATGTGTCACCTAACGTCTTTGTATTTGCGTTTAACTGTCATTTTATGACAGTATGTCGCACATGCAGACCGTCACAGAGATTGCGATCGAGAGGGCGGAGCGAGGCATCTTCACCAGAGAACAGGCTGCTCTCTGGGCTGGGAGCCGTGGCGCGCGCCTGGACGCCCTGCTCAAGAGGGGCGTGGCCAGTGGCGAGGTTTGGCGCATCCACAGGGGTCTCTACTGCCTGTCCGACCGGTATTCGCAGGGCAGAATCAACCCCCTGGAACTGGCCCAGCGCATTCACGGCCCGAGCTATGTCAGCCTGGAAACCGCTCTGTCGCACCATGGCTGGATTCCTGAAGCCGTCCAGGCCGTCACCAGTGTCACCCTGGGACGATCACGCACTTTCAGCACGCCGATCGGACTGTTCAGCTTCACACGCGTTCCACAACGCAGGTTCCTGTCGGGGGTTCGCAGGGCCTCGGCAGGGGGAGGAGGCGCCTTCTTCCTGGCAACTCCGCTCAAAGCCTTGGCCGACCATGTCTACGCCCAGCGGTGTGATTGGCATTCCTCCGCCCCGGTGGTGGAGAGCCTGCGTGTTGAAGACGAATCCCTGGCCGAGCTGACCGGGGAACTGTTCGATGAAGTCATGTCTGCTTACAAGCCTGGCCGCGTGTGCCGCTTCCTGGCCGGGCTCAGAAAGGACCTGAGGCTGTGAGTCTCGAGATCATCCAAGAGCGGCTTGCCGCGTATGCGTGCAGGTCCACGCTGGAGGAAGAGCAGGCCCTGCGTGAGATC
>JAUWTE010000076.1 GCA_030609765.1 Acidobacteriota bacterium | reverse complement strand
GGAAGCATCCGTTCCTGGCGCAAACGGCGACCATGACGACTGCAAACATACTCAACTCCGATCCGCGTCCTCTGCCGGAGCTGCGGCCGGGTCTTCCATCGGAGCTTGGAGTGATTACGCACCGATGCCTGCAGAGCGATCCTGGCGAGCGCTACAACGACACGCGCGATCTGTTGCTGGACCTCAAGCGGCTGCGGGATTCGCTGGGATCGTAAGAGGACGCCTGACTCCCCCCAAAGCCCTGTAATGACAGCACTTCGAGCTTGACTCGGGGTCGATTCCGAACCTACGATCGAGGTGCCCTCAATCGGAGACCAGCAGCGTGAAAACCATCGCGGTCTGCAATCTGAAGGGTGGTGTCGGTAAAACGACGACCACCGTGAACCTCGGCGCCGCTCTGGCCCGCAACGGCAAGCGCGTGCTGTTGGTGGACTGCGATCCGCAAGGCAGCCTCTCGCACTGGATGCGTTGCGAGCCAAGAATGGGCGATCCGACCCTCTACGAGATCCTGCGCGGGCAATCGACGGCCAAGCTGGCAGCCCGCGAGTCGCCGTGGCCCGGCATATCGGTCATTCCCTCCTCAGCCAAGCTGAGCGAGATCGACCGCGGTGCCCTCGCCGGCGAACGCGTGCTGTGGGCCAGGATGTCGCCCGAATACGATTATGCGCTGCTCGATTGCTCCGCCTCTCCAGGTGTAGTCCTGAACAACGCTCTGACCGCCTCCACGGGTATCATTGCGCCGGTACAAGCCAAGGGCATGGCCCTACGCGGCATTGCCCGCCTTCTCGAACTCATCGACGAGGTGCGGGAGCGCGGCACACCGCACCTCCAGCTCCTCGGCGTCCTCGTTTGCCTTTTTGACAGGCGCACTCGTATTTCCCGGATGGTGCTCGGCCAGCTACGCGCCGAGTACGGGGACATGGTTTTCGATACGCTGGTGCACGAGAACGTTCGTCTCTCGGAGGCCGCCGACAAGCGCCAGCCGATTATCCAGTTTGATCCGGTTTCGCGCGGCGCGGCCGAGTATGCGGCGCTCGCCTTCGAGCTACTGACGCGTGAGCACCGGGCCGTGGGCGTCCGCTCCTCTGCACCCGGGGCGCGACCGATTGCCCAGAGCCCCTTCGGCAGAGGGTAGGGAGACAGATTGCCCCAAGAGCCACCGCCCACTGGTCCTCACTCGCCGCCTACCCCCTCCCCTACCTCGACCTCGATGCGCTTCCACCCGAGCCGCTGGCCGCTGGCGGCCTGGGTCGTTCTGGCACTGGTGGCCGAGGCGTTGCGCGTCGACTACACCCTCGGGGCATTTTCGTTTGCGCCCGTCGTGGCTCTGCTCGCGGGCACGTATCTGGGCCCGCGACGGGGCGCCCTCAGCCAGGCAATCGCGGTCGCCTGCTTGGTGCTGATGGCGGTGATCTTCCCGGCAACGACATCGATCGGCGAGTGGGGCTTCCATCTGGGCAGAATTCTTGCGGCATGGGTAGCCGGGCAGGTGGCGCCGGCCGATGAGCGCGGAGCGCACCCGGCTTTGCGCGTCAGGATGGTGGTGCTGAGCGCGGCCATCGCCACGGTCGCTCTCATCATCATGACGGCGGTTTCCACCTCGGGCGTACCGATAGGAAGCTCGCCCCTCGGCGGTCTCTTCGTGGTCGCTTTCCTGGTGGCCCCGGCCTTCGTCGTCGGGTACGCCTGGCGCGTCGTTCCGCAACCGTCGCGGGTGGTCAGCTACGCCTACAGCCTCATGCCGTACTACGCCATGGGCTTGGTCTGGCCGTGGGCCATCAACCGTTTCTGGGGCGGGGCATCAGCGGCGACGGGATCCCTGGTATCGAACCAGCAACTTCTCTTTCACGGGTATCTGACCCATATTCCAGGCGACGTAATCGCCATCGTGCTGATCTCCTACATCGTCTGCGCGGTAAATCGGGCGACCGAGTCGATGGCTCCCGCGCCGAATGGTTAGCCCGGGTTACACTTTTCGGGCAATTCAGAGGCCCTATCGAATTGACCGATTTCCCGCAACGTTGCTATATTAGTGGCTTCCGATGGTAACGGCTGCCGAATTCCTGTTGCGGTAGCCGGCCCTGTTCAGGGCTACGAACAAACAGGAGAGAAGGCGCGTAGCTCAGTTGGGAGAGCGCTTCCCTGACGCGGAAGAGGTCGTCGGTTCGAGCCCGGCCGCGCCTACTCGTCTTGATGGATTTCCCGCGCTGGATGCCAAGCAGGCACGCTGTGTGCGAGAATACTACTGGCGTTTTCGAGCGCATCGAATGGAAGTAGGCGCTGTGTTCGTCACGGTGCCAAGAAGACAAGGGAGTCAGTGATTACAGAAAAGAAGCACAGACTCAACGAGCGTATCCGGGTGCCGCAGGTGCGGCTCATCGATACCGAGGGAACTCAACTCGGTGTAGTGCCCACTGAAGAGGCTTTGAAAAAGGCGCAGGCGGCAGAGCTCGATCTCGTCGAAGTTGCCCCCATGGCAGACCCGCCGGTTTGTCGGCTGATGGACTACGGCAAGTTCGCGTATCGGTCATCCAAGGATCAGAAGCAGCGCCCGCACCACACGCAGTTGAAGGAAGTCAAGTTTCGCCCGAAGATCGACGATCACGACTTCAACTTCAAGCTCAAGCACATCACCAAGTTCCTCGGCCAAGGCCATATGGTCAAGGCTACGGTGATGTTTCGAGGCCGCGAGGTGGTGCACCCCGAATACGGTAGGAAGATTCTGGACAGGGTCATGGAAGAGCTGGAAGAGGGCACGTTCAAGCTCGAGAAGCCGGCCATGATGGAGGGACGGCTCATGATCATGATCCTGGCACCTAAAAGAGATTAACCCCCGCAACTGTTTCAAGGAAAAAATTCAACTGGCTGAGGCGGGCGTGCCTCATTTGTGTCCGCGCTGCGGCCGGTTGTCGGAAGTTGGAGCTGAATCATGCCGAAGATGAAGACTCATCGTGGCGCAGCGAAGCGCATCAAGCGATCGGGCACGGGCAAGTTGCGCCGCCACCGCGCCTACGCAAGTCATTTGATGGGCCACAAGAACCAAAAGCGGAAGCGGCGTCTGCGCAGTGGTACCGAGATCGCGCCAAGCGACGTGAAGCGCATCGGCCGCTTGCTCCCTAACTAGGCACGAAGGAAATAGAGGAGAAAAGCAATGGCCCGAGTGAAGCGCGGCAACGTCCACACCAAGCGTCGCCGCCGAGTTCTGAAAAGCGCCAAAGGCTTCTATGGTGCGAAGAGCCGCCTGTACAGCGAGGCGCGCGAGGCAGTCGACCGCTCCATGCAGCACGCGTATCAAGGCCGGAAGCTCAAGAAACGCCAGTATCGCCGCCTTTGGATCGCCCGCATCAACGCCGCAAGCCGGCAGCACGGTCTCCCTTACAACCGCTTCATGGCCGGCCTGAAGGCCGCCGGTGTCGGTCTCGATCGCAAGGTCCTCGCCGAGATCGCGGTCAAGGACCCGAAGGTGTTCGAAGAGTTGACGAGCACGGCAAAGCAGGCCCTGGCCTAGGATCCTCCCGAGATGGGCGCCACCGAAGACGAAGGTCCCTCGGCAGATCAGGGCCAAGTGGCCAATGGGGATCCCCTCGCCACTATCCAGAAGCTCCTCCAGCAATTCGAGGTCGAGGCTGAAACCATCAGCAGCGAGGTCGACCTGGCAGAGCTGCGCGCCCGCTATCTGGGCCGGAAGCGCGGCGCGCTGACGGCGGTCTTCGACAGCCTGCGGTCGCTACCCGGCGAGCTCCGAGCCCAGGTCGGCAAGGAAGCCAATAAGGCGCGGCAACTCTTGACGCGGCGCCTCGAGGAAATCGCCGCGGCGCTCGCGGAGGGCGGCGGTAAGAAGTGTGATCTCGACGTATCTCTGCCGGGTCGAACCGTTCATCTCGGCAGCTTGCACCCCATCACCCTCGCCCTGCAGGAGATCGAATCGGTCTTCACCCGCATGGGGTACGAGGTCGTCGAAGGCCCCGAGGTCGAGACCGACTGGTACAACTTCGAAGCTCTCAACATTCCCAAGGAACACCCGGCCCGCGATATCCAGGACACTCTGTATCTGGGTGGTGAGTGGCTGCTGCGCACGCACACGTCTCCGGTGCAAATTCGCACCATGCAGCGGCGCCAGCCTCCCCTGGCGATCATCGTTCCCGGACGCGTCTACCGCCGCGACACACCCGACGCCACGCACACTCCGTCGTTCGTGCAGTGCGAGGGGCTCGTGGTCGGACCCGACATCACGATGGCTGATCTGAAAGGCACGCTCGACCATTTCGCCAAGGCGCTCTTCGGACACGAGACGCGCACCAGGTTTCGCCCCGGCTACTTCCCCTTCACGGAGCCGTCCGCGGAAATGGACGCCACTTGCCCCGCTTGCGCCGGTGACGGCTGCCGCGTGTGCAAGGGTTCCGGCTGGGTGGAAATGCTGGGCTCCGGAATGGTCCACCCTGCCGTCTTCGAGGCTGTTGGCTACGATCCCCAGAAGTTTCAAGGCTTCGCCTTCGGCATGGGGGTCGACCGCATTGCCGCCGTGCGCTACGGCATCGACGACATCCGCACTCTGTACGAAAACGACATCCGCTTCCTCAAGCAGTTCGCAACCTAGTGCCAAACCTTCAGGCCGGCTCGATAGTGCCGGCAGAGTCCGACCCATCATGCTCTTTTCGACCGCATGGCTGAGCCGATACGTGGAGTTGCCGGAATCCACCCGGACGCTCACCGAGTTACTCACCAGTTGTGGTCTCGTAGTCGACCAGGTAGACGAGGTCCGCAACGACACGGTGATCGACCTCGATGTTGCCAGCAACAGGGTCGATGCGATGAACCACTTCGGCGTCGCCCGCGAAATCGCCACCGCTCGTCGTGAGCCGTTGCGCCCGCCCGACACGAACGTCGACGAAGCTGCCGACGCTGCCGCGGCGGACTTGGCCACGATCGAGATCGATGACCTTCAGGGCTGCCCCCGTTTCGTCGCCCGCGTCATTCGCAACGTCGAGGTCGGCCCGTCTCCGGCTTGGATGGTCGAGCTGCTCGAAGTCATCGGCCTGCGCCCCGTCAACAACATCGTCGACATCACGAACTTCGTCATGTGGGAGCTTGGTCACCCGCTGCACGCCTACGACCTCGACCTGCTGGCGGACAACAAGATCATCGTTCGCAGAGCGCTGCCCGGAGAGGCATTGCAGACCCTCGATGGCACGTCGCGGACACTCACGGCGGACGACCTTGTCATCGCCGACGCTGAGCGGGCTATTGGCCTGGCCGGTGTCATGGGCGGCGCGAACACGGAGATTCACACGAGGTCGACGGACGTGCTTCTCGAGGGTGCCTGGTTCGACCCCCAGCTGGTGCGCAGCTCGGCGCAGCGGCTCGGCATGCACACCGACGCCAGCCACCGATTCGAGCGCACTCTCGCTATCGACGGGATGGTGGCGGCGGTTGATCGCGCTGCCGCCCTCATGGCGGAGCTTGCCGGCGGCAAGATCTGCCGGGGGCGCCTCGATGTGAAGGCCGAGATTCCAGAGCCCGCATCGCTCTCGCTTCGCAGTGCCCGGATCGAAAAGCTCCTCGGCGTCGCTATTCCCGAGGGTGATATCCGCAACATCCTGGAGCGCCTGGGCTTCGAGCTGGCGAAAGAACCCGAAGGCTTTGAGGTAACCGTTCCTCGCCACCGGTCGGACATCTCGCGCGAGGAGGATCTGGTGGAAGAGGTGGCTCGTCATTACGGTTACGAGCGTCTGCCGAATACCCTGCCGGCACTGCGAGCTCCCGAGGAATCGGGCGACCCCATGGTTCTCGCCGAACGCCGCTTGAAGCAGGTGTGTGTCGCCGCCGGTTATCGCGAAGCACTCACCCCCTCGCTCGGCAGCGACGAAGATCAGGCCGCTTTCCTGATCGACGGGCAGGAGCCTGTGTCCATCGCTAATCCGATTTCCAAGGACCTCGGTTTTCTGCGGGCCCGCCTGACTCCCGGCTTGCTCACTGTGGTTGCCCACAATCTCAACCGCGGGCAGCAGGATGTGCGGCTGTTCGAGATCGGCAATCGCTTCGCGCAGCCAGCCGAGCGTGGCGGCGCCGATGAGCGCAAGGCTCTCGCGCTCATCGTTTGTGGCCCCGGACAAGCCACCCACTGGGGAGAGACCGACCGTGCCCCCGATCTGTTCGATCTGAAGGGAACGGTGGAAGCCGTGGCCCGGCGCATGGGTTGGCCCGCGTGGCAATGGAAGGCCGGCACCCATCCCGGCCTCGAGGACGGGTGCTCAGCTGAGCTCCTCCTGCAGGGCGAAGTTCAGGGATGGGCCGGTAGGATCGCCTCTGATGCGGCAGAGCGCTTCGGCCTGACACTGCCGGTTTGGGCTGCGGAGATCGACGTGGAGGACCAGCTAGGCCGCCCGCCCCGCGAATTACGCTACAGCCCGCTGTCGCGCTTCCCAGGCGGCGTGCGCGACGTGTCATTGCAGCTCAACGAGAGTGTTTCGTTCGATCAAATCGAGGCCGCCGTCGCGGCGCAGAAGGGTGCATCGCTGGCCAGATTCGAGCTCATCGATGTGTACCAGGGAGATGACATACCCGCCGGCCAGCGCAGCCTCACCCTGCGGTTCACCTACCGCAGAGATGACCGTACCCTCACCGCCGGAGAGATCGACAGTGCCCATCAGGCCGTCACATCTCACCTCGTGAGCGAGTTCGGTGCCAAGCAGAGGTAGCAGCGAGGACCCCTTCGCCGCCCTGCGACAGAGCGTCGCGCGCGCGGTGGAGCGTATCCAAAACCTCGACGCCGAGCGGCAGGACCTGAAAAAACAGCTCAGCGGCCTGCGTGGGGAAGTCGAGTCTCTTCAGGCCGAAATGCGTCGTCTGCAGGAGCTCTGGAAGTCGGATGCGGCCGAATTACGCCGTCTGCGCGCCCTGACAGCGGAAAGGGACGATGTGAGAGAGCGACTCAGCCATCTTTTGAGCCGACTCGACTCCCTGCACTTGGCGCATTAGGTCTCCGTCCGCTACGATGTGGACCATGCCCACTGTTCAGATATGCGGGCACCTCTATAACATCAGAGGTGAAGACTCAGCTGAAACCATACGAGTGCTCGCAGGCTACGTGGACCAGCGTATGAAGCAGGTCGCGCAGCAGGCGGACACCAGCGATGTCGGGCGGCTGGCAGTTTTGGCTGCTCTCAACATCACTGATGACCTTTACCAAACACGAAAAACCCTCGAACGACGGGGGACAGAGATAGCGGAGCAGGCGCTAGAGCTCGCTGAAACGCTGGACGCTGTACTGGCCGGCTCGAACGACGACGCCGTAAGTGCAAACACTACTGGAACTGACGGATCTGGATGAAGTTCGGACGAGATAGAAACGGTTACTCCTGTGATTTTTTCAGGCCCGATGGGGGTGTATCCGAGGTCTGATCGCCTCCTAATACTGACCGCCTCAGTCCGACGCCGCCGCGTCGTCTAGTCGACGTTTGTCCCGCTACGACCGTATCTGGTCACTCTCTGTCTCTCGCCGCTGAAAACAGAGGCTATGCAGGGGGTGACCATGCAGTATCTGGCTTCCAACGCCCTGAGCCTCGGCCTCGTCCTCAGCCTACGAGTCCAAGATTGGGCCGGCCTCGGTGAACCCGCCACTCTTGTGGCCTTCGGTATCACCCTGCTGGTCGTCGGACTCTTCCTCATCGCCGTCTGGTACTTCATCCGACGGAGATTTGCCGACCGCTTGGTCAAGGAAACCAGGCGGAACGTCAAACGCATGATGAAGGAGGCCGAGCGGCAGTCCGAGAACACCCTCAAGGAAGCAGGTGTCGAAGCTCGCGAGGAGCACCTTCGCGCCAGCCAGGCATTCGAAGAAGAGAGCCGGGACCGTCGCCGCGAGCTCAGCAAGCAGGAACGTCGCATCACCCGGCGTGAAGAGAAGCTCGAGAGACGAACGAGCTCCTTTGACGATCGCGACAGGGAGCTCTCGCGTCTCGAGCGCACGGCTCGCCAGCAACAGCAACGCGTCGAGCGCCTCGGCAAAGAGCTCGAGAAACACCGCGAAGAGGCGTTGCGACGCCTCGAGCGCATCGCCGGGCAATCATCTGCTCAGGCAAAAGAAGCTCTGATGCAGATGATGCAGCAAGACGCGCGGGAGCAGATGACCCGTACGGTTCGCCATATCGAGGAGGAAATGCGCTCGAAGGCGAACAACGAGGCTCACCGCATCATCGCGATGGCCATTCAGCGCTGCTCGAGCAATCACGTGGCCGAGCACACGGTCTCGCTGGTGGAGCTCCCCTCTGACGACATGAAGGGCCGTGTTATCGGTCGCGAGGGGCGTAACATCCGAGCCTTCGAGATGATCACCGGCGTCAACCTGATCGTCGATGACACACCGGAGGCAGTGCTGATTTCCACCTTCGATCCGCTGCGCCGGGAAATCGCCCGTTTGGCCCTCGAACGACTCGTCACCGACGGCCGTATTCACCCGGCGAGAATCGAAGAAGTCGTTGCGCGGGTGCGGGCGGAAATCGAGGACCAGGTTCGGCAGGAAGGCAGCGAGGCTGCTGCCGACCTCGGCATCCACGACCTGAACCCCGAGCTCGTGCGCCTTCTCGGCATGCTCAAGTTCCGCACCTCCTACGGCCAGAATGTGCTGCGCCATTCTATCGAGGTTGCAACCATTGCCGGCATCTTGGCCGCGGAGCTCGGCACCGACGAGGTGACGGCCCGGCGCGCCGGACTGCTCCACGACATCGGCAAGGCGATCGACCAGGCGGTCGAGGGAACGCACCTGAGCATCGGCATCGACCTGCTGCGCAGGCACGGCGAATCGCAGGCGGTCATCCAAGGCATGGAGGCGCATCACATTGACGTGGAGCCCGCCACGGTCGAGGCGGTTCTGGTGCAGGCGGCTGATGCACTTTCCGCCGCCCGGCCCGGTGCGCGCCGCGACATGCTCGAGACTTATGTGAAGCGGCTGCAGAAGCTCGAGCAGATCGCCGATTCGTTCAGCGGTGTGGCCAAGGCCTACGCCATCCAGGCGGGCCGCGAGCTACGCATCATCGTGGAGTCGGATCGAGTCAGCGACGATGAGGCCATCTGGCTGTCGAAGGACATCGCCAAGCGTATCGAAAAGGAAGTTCAGTACCCTGGTGAGATCAAGGTGACGGTGATTCGAGAGACAAGAGCGGTCGAGTTCGCCAAGTGAAAATCCTCTTTCTCGGAGATGTTGTTGGCAAGCCGGGTCGCCAGATCCTGAAGGAGCGACTGGCCTCGCTGCAGTCGCACTATTCGGCCGACTTCACGATCGTGAATGTGGAGAATGCCGCGGCAGGAAAGGGCGTAACCGCCACGATCGCGGACGAGATCCTGAGCCTGGGCGCGGACGTTCTCACCACAGGAAACCATGTTTGGGCTCAACGCGGCTTCGAGGAGTATCTCGAATCCGAGCCGCGTATTTTGCGGCCCCTGAACTTCCCGATGGATACCCCCGGAAATGGTATTTTTCGGGGCCGCTCACGGCAGGGTGATCCCATCATCGTGATGAATCTGCAGGGCCGGGTATTCATGCAGCCGATCGACTGCCCTTTCCGGGCCCTCGACGACGCTCTCGAGACCCTGCCCGGCGGTGATTGCCCGACCATTTTCATCGACATGCACGCCGAGGCCACCTCCGAGAAGCTCGCAATGGGCTGGTATGCCGATGGCCGCGTGAGTGCTGTGCTCGGCACGCACACGCACGTGCCAACCGCGGATGCGCGGATTCTCCCTGGCGGCACGGCCTACTGCACGGACATAGGCATGACCGGGCCCTACGATTCAGTAATCGGAACGCGCCCCGACCTGGCCTTGTATCGCTTTCTCACGGCTAGACCGGCACGCTTTCAGGTAGCGAGCTCGAATACACGCATTGCCGGGACCGTCGTCGACATCGACCCCGAAAGCGGCAAGGCGAGCTCCATCGAGACCTTCTTCGACCCGCCCGACGACCTCAGTATCACGGTGACATGAGCGAGGATCCCCGTCGT
>JAUWTE010000463.1 GCA_030609765.1 Acidobacteriota bacterium | reverse complement strand
CCCTCGATGGGGTTGCCCACGACCGACTTCTCGGACCCGACTACGGCTGGACCTCCTGTGGCTCATTTCGTCCCGAGCTCCGTGACCGTGAGCGCCGCAACCGCTGGCTCGACTGGTACGGCAACCTCGAGGTTTCTCCTGCCGTGCCGGGCTTTCCCCTTGGGCGCGTTTACTATGGGGCCAACGGCGACGAATCACTCAACCCCGAGATCGTCGCTTTTCTCGATGCCCAGGGAGTACAGGCGCCGGCAGTGCGCTTCGACACCGGCTGGCTGCTAATCAATCACGTCGACGAAATCGTCGCCTTCGTGCCCACCGGCTCGGCAGAGCATCCCCACAAGGGTCTGGTGCCGGACACCGGCCTCATGCTGGAGCTCCTCGACGGATGGGTGGCTGCGGGCAAGGGTGACCTCTCCGTCCTGCAGCCCTACGAGGACAACGCCACGCTGGCCACGCTGGCCGCTGATGAAGACCTTGTCCAGCACAACCGTAGTCTGCAGACAGACCGCATCGACCCCAACGTCGAGCTCCTGCAACGGGAGTTCGGCTTACGGGCAGAGGACATCATTCGGATTCCGGCGATGCTGACCGCCGAGGGCACATCACTGTTTCCCAACATGGTCAACTCGGTGGTCCTCAATGGTCACCTCCTCGTCAGCGACCCGCACGGGCCCGAGACTGAGGGCCGCGATCTTCTGCAGGAGTACGTGCGCGGCCTCCTCGCCGACCTTCCCCTCGAGGTTCACTTTCTCGACGACCGCGTTTATCACGCGTGGTGTGGCAACACACACTGCGCCACGAATGTGCGGCGGGATGGTGCGGACGAGCCATGGTGGGTGCTGGCGGCCGAACGCTGACGTGTGGTGGCGGCCTCGGTTCTACTTGTCTGCTTCACTTCTCGAGAGGGCGAGAGTTCGCTTTCCAAGCGCGCATGTCGCCATCCAGGTGCAGGAGGTTGGTGAAGCCAGCCGCACGTAGGTCGTTCTCGGCCCTCCCCGCGCGACCTCCCGCTTCGCAATAGACCACTACCGGCTTGTCCATGAAGTCGATGATCTCTTCGATGCGGTTCATCACCTCGGCGTGCGGGATCAACACGGCTCCGGGCACACGCCCGCCGTTGAATTCTTGCTGGGTGCGCACATCCAGGATCAGGATCTCGTCTTCAGTGTCGATGAGCTCGAGCAGCTCTTCCTGCGAGATGCTCGGAGTGGCGCTCCCGCTCGCTTGCAGGGTCAGGCCGTAGACCGCGATGCCGGCGAGAAGGGCAGCGACGGCAACGAAAAGGGCGATGCGGTTTCTCATTCGATGGGCTCCAGGTCACAAGGGCAATTCGTTTAGGGTCAAACGTCCCGAGAGCATACCTGATAGAGCGAGCGAAGCAACGCACCAGGTTCATCAGCCCTCCACCACGCGCTCTCGGAGGTGTATAAGGGTGACTCCAAAGCCAGCGGGTCTTGCCGTGGATCGCGAGCCCGCTGTCAAGAAGACGGGAAATCAACCAGAGGTGATTCTACGAACCCGGAGGGTAGTTTCATGCTTCTCAGGTACCGTGCAGAGTCAACAGTTCTTCTCATCCTTCTCAGCCTGCATCTCCTAGCTGTTGGCGCCTGCGCGCCGGCCGACAGTCCTTCTCCCTCCGGGTTCGCGCTCGAAGAGGCGACGATCGCCGAAATCCATGCCGCCATGGAAGCGGGCGAGCTGACGGCTCGTCAGCTCGTCGAGATGTACCTCGAGCGCATCGAGGCCTACGACAAGAGGGGGCCGGCGCTCAACGCCATCATCAGGATCAACCCATTAGCCTTGGAACGAGCCGATGAGCTCGATGCCGCCTTCGCCGAGTCCGGCCTGACGGGGCCGTTGCACGGCATCCCGATCATCGTGAAGGACAATTACGACACACACGATCTTCCGACCAGCGGCGGCTCCTTGTCGCTGGCTGATTCGATCCCTCCCGACGACGCATTCCAGGTACGGAGGATTCGCGAGGCCGGGGCCATTGTCCTGGCAAAATCCAACATGGCCGAGTTCGCCTTCTCGCCCTACGAGACCATCGGCTCGGCGATCCCCGGTTACACGCGCAATCCGTACGCGACGAATCGGGTGCCCGCGGGATCGAGCGGCGGCACGGGGGCGGCGGTGGCGGCCAACTTCGGTGCTGCCGGTCTCGGCACCGACACAGGCAACTCGATCCGCGGCCCCTCGTCACACAACTCTCTGGTCGGTATCCGATCGACGATGGGGCTGACGAGCCGCGATGGCATTGTGCCGCTCTATTTCAATCGTGACATCGGTGGTCCGATGGCGCGTACGGTCGCGGACGCGGTGACTGTTTTCGATGTTCTGGCGGGGTACGACCCGGCTGATCCGGTTACCCAGGGGGCCCAGGAGCACCGGGCCGAGAGTTACGCGGAGTTCCTCAATGCCGACGGCCTGCGGGGCAAGCGCATTGGCGTCGTGCGCTACCACGCAAACGCCGACAACACGCACACGGGTGTGCTGCAGCGCTTCGACGAGGCACTCGAGGTCCTGAGAGCCCAGGGTGCCGAGATCGTTGATCCAGTGCAGATCGACCTCCTCGAGAACCGCCCCGAGGGAGGCTTCTGGTGTGCCCGCTTCAAGTACGACCTGGAAAACTACCTGGCCAGCTTGGGTCCCGAAGCGCCGGTGAAGACGCTCGAAGAGATCATCGAGTCACGTCGTTTCCACAACTCGGTGCGGCAGCGGCTGCAGCGCTCCATGGAAGAGATACCACCCGACGAGAGCGAACCCTGCGCCCTAGCGGCCGAGAACTCCGCTCGGCTGGCCGAGGAGGTTGCGGGGCTGATGGGTGAGCAGAGCCTCGACGCGCTCGTTTACCCCTCCTGGAGCTATCCACCGCGACTGATCGGCGATCTGGCATCCCCGGCGGGAGACAACAGCCAGATCTTGGCACCGCAGACCGGCTTCCCCGCGATCACCGTGCCCATGGGCTTCGTGACCCTGGAGGACAGAGAGCTGCCTGCGGGTTTGCAGATTCTCGGTGTTGCCTGGTCGGAGCCGACGCTCATCGAAATCGCGTACGCTTACGAGCAGGCCACCCAGCACCGCGTCCCACCCACGACCACCCCGCCGCTGGAGAGGTGACCCGCGCTCTGTATCCATACTCTGTCGCGGTCTAGAAGCTTTCGGAAGGAAATGACTATACTAGTCATATGAGCACGACTAGTAAGGTCATTTCCGTGACGGAGCTGAAGGCCAAACTCTCTGAGCAACTCCGCAAGGTGAAGGCGGGCGAGGCGGTCATCATCACCGAGCGTGGCCATCCAATAGCCATGATGATACCCCTGCGGGAGGAGAGTCTGGACCAAGAGATGGCCGAGTTGGTGGAGGCTGGGCTGG
>JAUWTE010000506.1 GCA_030609765.1 Acidobacteriota bacterium | reverse complement strand
GCTTCGGTGACGCCGTAGGTCGAATCGGCTCCGTATTCGACATACGCCGTCTCCAGTGCTTCCGACTCCCACATGATCGAGATGCCGCCCGGTTTCACATTCTGCAGATAGGGTGCCGTCACGAAATGGTCCATGCCTCCGAGTCCGCCCAGCTCGGAGATCTCTTCGGCCAAGAGGGCCGCATCGTAGAGGGCGATGCGGGAAACATCGATCTCACCGTCCTCCGCGTTGTCGTCCGCGAAGAAGAGGGCCGTGGGGTCGAGGGAGAAGCGCCCGTCGATCGATTGCGGCGTGCCGTCCAGGACCCGAATCCCATCGACATGGATCTCGTAGCGGGTGCCGTTGTCTATGGCGATCGCGATGCGATACCAGGTCTTGGCGTCAAGCATGCGCGGGAAGGCGTATCCCGTCGCACTCACGCCGAGTTGACCGGGAATCGAGATGAAGACGTCACCGTCGTTGCTGTTCGGCGGGTTCGTCTGCAACAGGCAGTGCCAGAGGCCACGGCCGAAGGTCTGCACATCCATCACCAGGGTGAACTCATTGACCAGACTCCCGCCGCCGTTGCCCGGGATGTCGTGATCGCAGATGTAGTAGCTGCCGACGTCAATCCGGGCCGCGCCGTCGCTCGGGTCGATTCCCTCCACCGCCTCATGGATACCGACCAGCTGGAGGTCGTTGCCTACATCGGCGTGGGTGAGGTCGGTGGGGATGTCGAAGGTCCAGAGGCCTACCGGCTCGGGGATCGCTGCGGCTCCCGTGGCCAGGGCGGTCAGCAGGAGGAAGGCGGCGAGCGCGGCATCTCGCCAGACGAGCGGGCCGAAGGCGAACGGTGCGTGGTCCATGGTGCCCCTCTCTCTGCATGGCGTGGAACCTGAAGTCTGGATAAGCATACCATCTCTCACCCGTGATAGCAGGTCGTAGCCTGCGAAGACTCCATCTCGTGGTCGCCGGTCTGTGTACAAACTCGGGGAATCCGTGAACCGATCCCACGATACTTGCCCAGATTCCGAGGTCCGCGGAGTCTGTCACCTCCACGACACGGAAACCGTCGGGATGGGGGATGTCAGCGTTGAGTGCTGCGAGTTCCGCTGCCATGGCAGGCAGGGGATCGAGTTTCTCGAAAATGGCATTCTCGACATTCCGCGCTGTGAGCCTGGGTCGAAGCACACAATTGACCCTTTAGGGTTAGTGCGCGGCTTGATGCGTGATGTCGAATCGGAGGTTCGTTGCCGAGTCCGCCACGACCGATACGGGCATGATGTGGCCGCCCCCATCGAACATGTTGGCGTAGTACAGGGTGTCTTCCTGGACGAAGAGGCTGTACTCCCCCGGCGGAAGGGCGATCTGGTAGAAGCCGGATGGGTCCGATGTCACCGTCCCGATCAGCTCCGTGTGGATGGCCGAGTAGAACGGACTCGAACCGATCATCTCGACGTCGTCGAGGTGGGTGAGCGCGTGAACGAATAGCTGACGCGATACAGGCGTAATCGTACCAGTTGGGCACCCGGGCATAAAGTTGCCCGCCCAGAACCAGACATCTCCCCAGAGACCCTGGTCCACGGTGACCTTGGCTTCACTCGTGGAAGGGTACTTCGTCCCCGGGCAGGAGTCGTCATTGCCGTCAGTGAGGCAACCGGTTACGAGAATGCACAGGATCAATCCAGCTACAGCCGAACAGGACCTCGCGATGGAGACACTCATGCAGGCACCTCCTGTGGATAGGGGGCAAGCGCACGTCGCTTCCAGTCACACCGTTGGACATTGCGTGGCGTCACCTGGTTCCCGTTCGCCGCTCTACAGGACCCGGTTGGTGGACTGGGGTGGGCGGTCGTCGGACTTGCTCGGTGCCGGAGAACAGGGGGCATCACTCGGAACGGTCAACATGTCCGCCGCAGCCAGAAGCCCAGCCTTGACGATGAGCGCCGCAGGAATGGCCTCGTAGGTTGCGCCGTCCACCGTGACCGTGCGGCATTCCACCGCATCCCCCAACTCACCGCAGCAGGATCCGCAGAGGCTCCGGCCCACCTCGGCTCCCAGCCACACCTCGAGGGAGCGCTCACCGATCCAGATGCGATTGGACTGGAGGATGTCCTGGACACAAGTCTGCACGTCGAGCGCGCTCCTCTCCAGCACAAGCCGGATGCCGAGCGGCTGCAGAGAGCTGCGCAGCGATCTCACGGCTGTCTCCACTTCCTCTTCCGTCAGACCGCAGCGTTGACAGGTTTCTCCGCGATCATCTACCAGGCGCTGCCACCGGATGGTGAGTGTCGTGTCGCAGACCTGAGTAGTTCTCCAGCCATCCATGGGGGCGCAGCCGATTCCCGAGGTGACAACCAGTAAGAGGCCCAGCCAGCATCGCATGGCATGCTGTCCTTTCTACTCAACCAACAAGAGACCGAAACGATTCATCTCATCGCCGTAGCCGGTCAGGACGCCGATTTCGTAGCCGGCGTTCCGCGCGGTGGCGAACACATCCACGCCGAGCCCCTCGAGCGAGGGCCGCGCTTTGTCGGGGATCCGGCAATCGGCCTTGCTCTCGACACAGTCCTTGCAGAGGTTGCAGGGATCCACAAACACGCTGAACGCCTTGTGATTCCCGAGAAGAAAGACGGCGGTCTCGACATCGATCAGCTTGGTGTTGAGCTCCCGGGTCCAACGGTGACGGGCATCGGCTTCCGGTACCCGGCCGCGGAAGTGGAAGAGCATGCCGTGGCTGTACTCCGAGAACAGCTGCCTGCATTCCGCCACAGAGGGGTTGTTCGGCGGACACGTCGCGAGCTTGCCGTAGTCCGGACAGCCATACCGGCACTTCATGCGAACCCACTGGCCCAAAACAATCTCCCGAGGGTCGATCCACTGAAATTCGTCACATCCGTGTTCGCTGACGACCCG
>JAUWTE010000176.1 GCA_030609765.1 Acidobacteriota bacterium | reverse complement strand
TATCAAGGCTTCCAGATACTGGCTCTCGATGAAGGGGGCAAAACCCCGCGGTAGATCGGCGTAGTTTCCACTGGCAGCTGAATCGACCTCACCGGCCGGCGCCGGGGCGATGTCCTCAGCAGTGGGTGTCGGGTCGGTGGCCTCAGCGGCCGGCGGCGGGCTGGGCTGCTCAGCGGCCGGCGATGGGCTGGAATCTTCATCTGCAGTGGCGTGCTCAGGGCCAGCATCGATCGCAGGCGGTTCCTCGATAGCGGCCTCAGCGGCCGGAGATGGAGTATCGCTGGAAGCTTCGGTCCGATCTTCTTCCGGTTGCCGTGGATTGCCGTGAATATCGAACATTCGGCGGTCGGTAACCTTGAGCTTGGGTTTCTCGTCATGTTCCGAGGCTTCGCGCCTGGAATCCGTCTCGTTGCTCATGTTCTCGATCGCCTCGTCATTGACTGCTGGGGTTGCTGAATAGCAGGGTGAGAGATGGGAGTGTAGCAATGCCCGAGGATGAGCCGCAACGCGGCGCTGAACTGCCTGCTAAGCTTTGCCGCGAACCTGGGGGCTCTCCAACGTCGGGATCAAGAGGGAAACTCGTGGCCAAAAGCAAGTCCGACGCAGCCGCTGCATTCGACCGCCTCGTTGAGATCATGAGCACGCTGCGTGCCCCGGATGGCTGCCCCTGGGATCGTGAGCAGGATGCTCGCTCCCTGCGCCCCTACGTGCTCGAGGAAGCGTACGAGGTGGTGCAAGCGATCGATGACGAAGATGCTGACGGTCTTGCCGGTGAGCTGGGGGATCTGTTGCTGCAGATCGTTTTTCATTCCCAACTCGCCGAGGAGAAGGGCGAATTCGACATCGAGGCGGTGATCACGGGCATCTGCGAGAAGCTGATTCGTAGACACCCGCATGTGTTCGGCGACAGCAAAGCCGAGACCTCGCGCGAGGTGCGGAAACGGTGGGAGATGTTGAAGCTCGAGGAGCGTGGCGGCGGATCGGTGGTGGACGACATGCCGGCGGCGCTGCCGGCGCTCGCGATGGCCGAGAAGCTGGGGCGGCGCGCAGCCCAGGTGGGATTCGACTGGCGGGCGGTGACCGACGTTCTCGACAAGGTCCGCGAGGAGACCGATGAGCTCGAGCTGGACCTGCGCGAGAAGGGGCCCGACGCGAGGCGCGACAAACATGTAGAGGAAGAGCTCGGCGACCTGCTCTTTTCCGTGTCCAACCTCGCGCGTCATCTGGGGATGTCTCCCGAGGTCGCATTGCGCCGCGCGAACGAGAAATTCGAGCGCCGCTTCCGGGCCATCGAGCCGCGCATTGTTGCCGACGGCTCGATGCAGATCGAGCAGATGGACGAGCTCTGGGAAGAGGTAAAGCGCCGCGACGCCGAGTAGGGCCTGACTACTCGTCCTAGCCCGGATATCTCAACGGGTGGCTACTACGCGAGCGCGATGGCGCGCGAGTACTGCGTTGCGCTTGCTTCGGGTGCTAGACGTACTGACAAGTACGTCTCCGCGCCCGAATCGGCATGCTCCTTGTCCTCACACGCCCTCGCACTCGCTCGCTACGCCACCCGTTGAGAAATCCGGGCTTAGTCTTCCTTGTGTGTCTTCTTGGGTTGGGCAAGGGCAGCCACGGCGATGCTCGACAGGTAGAGCGCCACCAGAGGCAATCCAACCAGGACCTGGCTGATGCCGTCGGGAGGCGTGATCAACGCCGCCGAAACGAAGGCCACGAGAACAGCATACGGCAGCCAGCGCCAGAGAGTCCGCGCGTCTAGCAAGCCGGTGCGGGCGAGGATGAAGCTGAGCAAGGGAAGTTGTGCTGATACCCCCATGATCAGCAGAAGGCGTACGGCAAAGCGCAGGTATTCCCGCGCCGTGACCATCCCCTGCATCCCCTCTGCCAGGTCCAGCAGATAGCCGGTAATGAAGGGCAGCAGCACAAACTGACCGAATGCCAGACCGGACAAGAACAACAACGTGGCGAGGATGACGAACACGAATGCCGCGCGCAGACGCCGGCCTTCCGACAGAGGCGACAGCAGGCGCCAAAGCTGTGCCATGAGCAGCGGGACAGCGAGGACGATCCCGCCGAGGAACGAAACACTCAGGTAGACGATGAACGGATCGGTCAGGCGCGTATAAGTGAGCCGAGGGTCGAGGCCACGCTCATCGAGGGCCTGTGTGACCGGGTACGCCAGAAGGGAATAGATGTGGTCGGAGAAGCTCCAGCTAATGATGGTCCCGACCATCACCACGCCGGCCGAAAACATGAGCTGCCGACGGATCTGGTGCACGCGCGCCAGCACGGCCATCAGTGGCGAGGTGGTCTGATCTTGCTCCGACTGCGTGGCGGTTTCCACGTGACCAATGGGGGATGCGTTGCAGGAATCAAGGCTAGTGAAGCCGCGATTATAGCACCGCCGAGAGCCCGGCCACTGGCTGTCGCTTTCGGCGGGGAGTGTGGATAATGGGGGGCATGGACAAGAACCGCAAGATCGACATCGGAGGAGTGGAAGGAACGGTGCCGTCCGAGGCAACGGTGATGACCGGTGCCAACGCAGCGCCAGGGATCCAGCATAGGGGATGGATCGAGATCATCTGCGGCAGCATGTTCTCCGGCAAGAGCGAGGAGCTGATTCGCAGGCTCCGCCGTGCCGAGATCGCGCGCCAGAAGGTGCAGGTCTTCAAGCCTGGTCTCGACGATCGCTTCGACGATGACCATATCGTCTCGCACAGTCGTCAGCGGCTGCCGAGCCAGCGAGTAGCCACTTCCGCGGAGCTATTGGAGGCGGTCGAGGAGGACACTCGTGTGGTTGGCATCGATGAGGCGCAGTTCTTCGATACCGCTCTTGTCGGAGTCTGCCAGGAGCTTGCTGACCAGGGCCGCAGAGTGGTGGTCGCAGGCCTGGATCAGGACTATTTGGGGGTGCCCTTCGAGCCCATTCCGCAACTCCTGGCCGTGGCCGAGTACATCACCAAGACACAAGCCATCTGCATGCGCTGCGGTGCGCCGGCCAATCATTCACAACGGCTCATCGCCAGCGAGGAAAGGGTCGTGGTGGGGGCAGGGGATGTCTACGAGGCACGTTGCAGGCACTGCTTCGATCCCGAGGAGCATTAAGCCTGCGTCTCTCACCACACTTCTGCCGCGGTCGCGGATAGGCCCGCGCCTACCGCACTCCACTTGTCCAGCGTTCCCCATGCACGGTGATGCGGCGCCCGAGCTCCACGGTGATCGCTCCATCTCGATCGGTTCTGTAGATTGCCGTGCCTCCCGCGCGGAGGCGCTCGAGAACAGGCTTGTGGGGAAAGCCGAAGCGATTCCGCCAGCCCACTGAGATCAGGGCGACCCGCGGCGCGAGCCGTTCCAGGAGAGCCGCGCTGGTCGATGTTCTGCTGCCATGATGAGCCACCTTCAACACTCCACGAGCGAAGGGGCCAGCCGAGGGCCCCCATGTTCTCTCGGCGGACTCCTCGGAGTCTCCCGGCAGGAGCAGGTGACGGGGGCCGCAATGCAGGCCCAAAACCAGCGAGAAGTCGTTCAGGTTCTGCGGGGGATGATCCCCTTCGCCCTCAGCCCGTGGGTGCAGAGCCCGCCAGCGACAGGGGGCGAGGTCTCCCCGATTGCCGGCGCTGACCATTCTTATGAGAGATGCTCGGCCCGCATCACGGATCTCGCTTGCCAGCGGTAGGTCCACCGGTAGGCTGGACGCCCAGATCTCAGCCACCGGGATTTCGCGCAGTAGCCCTGGGATGCCGCCGGCGTGGTCGGCGTGCAGGTGAGAGATCACGACTGCTTGCAGGCGACTGACCCCCAGGCCGCGCAGAGCCGGTGCGACGATGGCCGTGCCTGTATCGAAGTCGCCTCCCGGGCTTCCGCCACTGTCGATCAGGATCGGGTCATTACCCGCCGGCCAGAGCAAGAGGGCGTCGCCTTGCCCGACGTCGAGTGCGACGAAGCGGGTGTGCTCCGGAGCTGCAGCCGGCCAAGCGGCGAGAGCCAGGAAGGCAGTCGCCACCGCGAGGGCGCCGGTGCGAGCCCAACCTCTTCGAAATATCGAGACCAAGATGAAGAATGCCATGCCGACCAGAAGCGCGGACCGACCCGCCGGGACCACGAGGGATGCCATGGGCGAGAGCTCGGCAAGATCGGCGATGGCCAGAAGAAATCTGACGCCGGCCTCCGTAGATGCCGCGAGCGTGGCTCCGCCGAGCCAGAAGAGATCGAGAACCGAGATCATGAGGGCAAGACAGGCGGCTGCCAGAGTCATGGCTAGCACGGGAATCGCGGCCATGTTGAGGAGCAGTCCGCCCAGGGGGATTCGATGAGTATGGGCCGCAAGGAATGGCGCGACGCTCACCTGGGCTGCGAACGAGGTCAGGACGAGAGCTCTGAGGTATCCGCCCAGCTTCTGGGGCGATGTTTCCGATGCTTTCAGCCGGGCGTTGATCGCCGGAACCATGAGCAGGATCCCCAGCGTGGCTGCGGCGCTGAGCTGGAATCCGAAATCTCGCACTGACAATGGATTGTGTAGCGTCAGGCAGATGACCGCCAGTGCCCAGCCATTGAGCGGTGCGCTGCGCCGACCCGCGACGACGGCGGCAAGCGAGGCACTGGCCATCAGTGCAGCCCTGAGAACGGGGGCTCGGGCGACCACGATCGCGACGATCCCCAGCAGGACCACACTCGCGATTAAGGCGGCACCGGGGCGAGGAAGCCCTGACGCGCGCCCCAGAGCGTAGGCCGCGCCCAACGCGAGCCCGACGTGCAGGCCCGAGATTGCCAGCAGGTGGATCAGGCCGGCGCGGGCGAGTGCGGCCGTCATCTGCCCGTCGAGGCCGGCACGTTCCCCCAGTAGCAGGGCGCGGATCACTGCTTCATACCGTGGGAAGCGTCGTTCGATGTGGGAGCGCAGGATCCGACGGAGCTCTGCCGTCCAGCGCTGTGGGGCGTACGGAGGCGGTCTGCCTCTTGGTCTGAGCTGATCGAAGCTCTTCAAAGATGAGCGTAAATCGAGGCCCCGCGCTCGCAGGCGATTCCGCGCCCAGGATCCCGGATTGGCGGGGGGCCGATCTTCTCGCAGCTTGAGAAAGGCCTCGAATCGATCTCCCGCCCGCCAGGTCGCCGCGGGAGGCCTCTCGTAGATCGTGACTCCCAGGCGGGCCTGCCAGGGGCGCCATTCGCCATCGATGCGGACCTGCGCGACGGACAGCTCAACGATTGCGGCGTCGTTCGCGCCTTCGGGGTCGGTGGCCAGCTTGCCACGTACCTGCCACATGGCGGCCAGCCCACGATGGTGCTCCTCGAGAATACGGGCAGGTCTGCTGCTTGCAGTGATGGTGCCCAGAGTCGCGCCCGCGCTTGTGGCGGCGAGGAGGGAAAGGGCAGGGGCAGCAGCTGGGGGAGCCAGGAAGCTGAGTGCTGAAAAGAAGATCGCGGCGGAGGCCGACATTGCCGGGCCCATCGATGGGCCGAGGATCTCTCGAGTGCCCCACCAGCAGCCCAACGCCCATCCTGCTGAAAGAATGGGCAACGGAGCGCAGATGGACTCAGACTGCGTACGGGCTGAAGCGAGGAATCTGCAAGTCGACGAGGCGTTTGGGTGGCTCGTCATCGATGCCGTGCCAGGCCAGGGCCAGAGCCTCCTCCACCTGCTGCTCGAGCGCTTTCGCGGCGGCGTCCAGAGATCTCGCATCCAGCTCGCCAGCCTCAGCACGTACGGCCATGCGCTCGAGCTCCGCCGCTGCCTGCTCGAGGGCGCGCGATGCTTCGCCGGGGAGATTGGCGGAGGCAGGCCGGCGGCAGGCGAGGGCGACCTCCTGAAGGTGCAGGATCGCCGGCGAGGGCTTCTCGCCGGCTCGGTCCTCTCGGGCTTCCTGGGATCCTGCATGGGTCTGACGATGGTCTTCCCAGATCGCCTCGACGTGCTGGGCGCAGTAGCTCAGCGTGTTGAGCCGATCGGGTCTAGGCCCGGATGCTGCAAAACGGTCGAACGCCTGGTTGATGCCGCGCAGCACCACGGGAAGCGGGATTCCCTTCTCATGCCAGCGTTGGATGAGCTGCCAATCCCGGGGCGACAAGATCAGCGGTCCACCGCGTCGTTGGCCGAAATGCTCCTCGATGCGCTGGAAGTACTCAGCCTCCTCGCGCGCCACCTCGGCGCTGCCGCCTCCTCCATCCTCCGGGCTTTGAGATCGATACCTCATATGTCCACAACAACATCTCGGGCCGGTGTCCTGGCCAGTTGCAGGTATCGGCCACCCTCAATAGGATGGCCACGGTTGTCACATTGTCCCCCGCGGCGCAGAGCATGGCCACCCATTACCCCGTTGGCAAGCTTCCACACCAGGCCCTCGCCAGGCTTCTCGCTGATCACGTGGAGGTGAATATTCCGAGCCTCATCGTGGGTCCCGCGGTTGGCGAGGACGCTGCGGCAATCGACCTCGGAGATGAGTGTCTGGTCATCGCCAACGACCCCATCACCTTTGCCACAGATGCCATCGGACACTATGTCGTGCACGTCAACGCCAACGACGTAGCCACCATGGGAGCCCTGCCGCGCTGGTTCTTGGCCACGATTCTCCTGCCTGTGGAATCGTCGGACGCCCAAGTTGAAGAGATCTGCTCGGACATGTCGGCTGCCTGCCATCAGGTGGGCGCCGCGCTCTGTGGCGGG
>JAUWTE010000518.1 GCA_030609765.1 Acidobacteriota bacterium | reverse complement strand
CTGACCCGGCGAGCAGGCCGGCAGTCACGAGTGGAGGCAGGAGTGCCACCGCGACCATCACGCCGACGACGACGGCGGGAACGCCGCTCGTGAACGCCAAGGTCCCGGCGGCTCCCGCGGCCAGCGCAAGAATGATGTCGGCAAAGTCCGCCCCGGTCCGGGCCGCGATCGCAGGTGTGCTCGGATCGACCGTGAACACCACCCCGAGTAAGAAGGACAACGCCGCGGCTACTGCCACTCCGGCACCCACAGCCTTCAGCGAACGCTTGGCGAGATCCGGATCGCCGAGGGTGCAAGCCAGTGAAAGAGCAATGTTGGGACCCAGCAGAGGCGCGATGACCATCGCCCCGATCACGATGGCGAGATCCCCGCGAATGAGCCCGACCGAGGCCACGACCGTCGACAAGGTCACCATCACCAGATAGATGCTCGTCAGCTTGGCCGCATCGGAGAGGTCTTCGTACAGCTCCTCGCGGCTTATCCTCTGAGGTGTCTTCTGACCTGACCCCTTATCCTCTCCCTCTGCGCCCTCACCTTCCGGCGGCGCCACGGCAGGCACAGTCGCCTCCACGGGGAGAGATATGAGTCGGAAGTCGTCTCGCGGGCCATAGTGGTTGACCAGCACATCCGATAGGGCCTCGACGTGCTGGGCATCGAGGAGGATACGCACGAGATCGTCTTCCTCCCCCGAGCCTGCTGTCCAGAGGTGGAGAACGGGGAGGTCTCGGAGCAAGTCCGGTACATGGTCGGCTTCCCCGTCGGGAACGGTCAGCTCGAGCAAACGAAGTGGCACGGCAGTACTCTCTCTAAATCCTCAAGCGGTAGCACGGGCACGGGATCTTCATCCGAGGATGATTGCTAGAAATATCACCAAAGCGATCAACCCTTCAATGCCGTGAATGAATACAGCCATCCAGTTGCCGCGGAATCGCCGGGCCGGATAGCTGAGAATAAACCCTGAAAAGACTGTATTGCTCGTCGTCCATCGGCTACCGCTCCAATTCGATCACCGCGCGCTGCCCGACGATGGTGAGCTCGGTGCCATAGTTGGCGGACAGATCGCGAAGGCGACGAAGGATGGAGTCTGCGGCATTGCCTGACGCGATTTCGGCCAGTCCCCGACGTGAGAGGAAGCCGAGGTCATCGTAATTCCCCCGGTAGGTTTCGCCCTCATCCAGGTCCAGGGGCGTGAGCTCGATGCGTACGACGGACCCGTGGCGCACGGTCAGCGAGGCCAGGAGCCCCTCCCACGGCCGGTACCGGTCATAGTGCCCGATCCGGGGCTGCAGCCCTTGGTATGCCAGGCCACCGAGCTGCCGAATCAACGGCTTTCCCTTGTAGATCTCGATCCCGTCGAAGGCCCGATGTCCATGGCCGAGATACATCGAAGCACCCGCGTCGAGCACGGCCCGTGCGAACTCGGTTTGCCAACTAGGAACGTCTTCAATCCATACGTGCCCGTCATCGGTCGCCTCTCCGGGGGCAACCTGATCGAATTCGTCATCATCGATTTGGAAGTGCTGATAGAAGATGACGAAGTCTGCGTGGGCCGCAGCTTTCCGCACGGCAGCGAGATTGCGATCCCAGTCGTCTTGCCGGCCGGCCCAGACCCCGTTCACGGAATGATGAATCGCGTCTCGTTCGTCGTGACCCGTGGTTGCGGCCACCAGCCCGACGGTTACACCCCTCACAGTCAGATAGGCTGGCGCGGTTGCCGTGGCAACGTCGGGGCCGGTTCCGGCGTGGGCGACTCCGTTCGCTGCTGCCGCCTCGCGCGTCGCGGCCACGCCGCAATCGCCCAGGTCCCAGGAGTGGTTGTTGGCAAGAGACATGAGGTTGAAGCCGAGATCAGCCAGAAACCCCATGACCGGAGCCTCAACAGCGTGCGGACCGCTGGTATTTCCGGGTCGTTGGTCCAGCGGTAGAGGGGGCGCGCCGAGGAAAACCTCGTATTCGAGAGGCAGGCCGCAGCGGTCGGGCTCCGACACTACGGCCATCTCGAAGTTCGTGAATGCGACGTCTGCACCCTCGAGTATGTCTCTCAGTGATCCGAACGGATCATCCCAGAGAAGCCTCGGATCCTGCTTGATCAGTGCCTGCCCCGCAACGACCAGGGTGATCTCGGGTTGGGGCGCGGCGTTGCTGCAGGCCGCAACGAGCGCCATTGCGATCAGCAGGAGCCCGTAATTCCCCTTCCACGCTCGATTCATCGAATCAGATCATCCTCACGACATGGCAGACAGATAAAGTAGGTCGCCGGAGCCAGGCAGGCCAGCACGCCTCTGGACTCGACGAGTCAACCTACCGTCGGGACCACGTCGCCTCATTCACTCCTGAGCGCCACCATCGCGTCAACCCTCGAGGCGCGGCGGGCCGGCACGTAGCAGGCGATCAGAGCGACGGCGGCCAGCAGCAGAGTACTGAAGAGGAAGCTCCACGGATCGGTGGGGCTCACGCCGTACACCTGGCTGGCGATGAAGCGGGTCAGAAGGAGTGCGGCGACCACGCCGATGACGAGTCCCGGCAGCACCAGGCGGAAGCCGTCCCAGACGACCTCCCTGATAATCGCTCCCCGCCGCGCGCCCAACGCTCTGCGAATGCCGATTTCCCGGGCGCGCCGCGCCACCGAAAAGCTCAACACGCCGTACAAGCCAACCGCCGCCATCAGGACGGCCGTCGACGCGAAGGCGCCGAGCAGCGTCATGTTGAAGCGCTGGCTCCCGAGAGACTCGGAAACGAT
>JAUWTE010000315.1 GCA_030609765.1 Acidobacteriota bacterium | reverse complement strand
TCCTCGTAGGGCTGCAGGACGGAGAGGTCACCCTTGCCCGCGGCTACCCATCCTTCGATGAGCTCCAGCATGAGGCCGGTGTCCGGCACCAGAACCTTGTGGGGGTGCTCTGCCGAGCCGGTGGGCACGAAGGCGACGATTTCGTCGACGTGTTTGATCAGCAGCCAGCCGGTGTCGAAGCGCACTGCCGGCGCCTGCATTCCCTGGGCATCAAGGAAAGCGACGATCTCGGGATTGAGTGATTCGTTGCCGTTGGCCCCATAGTAAACGCGCCCAAGGGGAAAGCCCGGCACGGCAGGAGAAACCTCGAGGTTGCCGTACCAGTCGAGCCAGCGGTTGCGGCGCTCACGGTCACGGAGCTCGGGACGAACTGAGCCACAGGAGGTCCAGCCGTAGTCGGGTCCGAGAAGTCGGTCGTGGGCAACCCCATCGAGGGGCCGGTCGCGATTGGCCTTCAGCACCACGTTCGTGCGCTGACCGGGCATCTCGCTATAGCCGATCTCCATGGTGTCCTGCAGCCAGATATTGCCCTCTGGGTACGGCTCCCCCGCCGGGACGACCTCGAGCTCGGCACCGGCCGTCGGAACGAGCTCCTCGAGCTGCATCAGGAATAGATCGTTTCGCTCGGGGAGTTCCCTGACGTAGAGCGTCCGGCCGGCGTTCAGGTTGGACAGCAGCAGGAACGGTGCGACTCGCAGGCGCACCGAGTCGCTGCCAAGCATCCCGTTCGGAGTGCTCACGGCAGCCGTCACGAGAACCTCCCCCGACCAGCTCGCGTCGGCATACGAGCTCGCCTCGATGCGCTGGGCCAGGTCCCCATCTCGCAGCGCCATTGGATTCACATGATCACCGTCACTGCCCAAAGCCAGGTAGGCTCCATCCTCGGTGCGGTAAAAGAGCCGGACGCGCGAACGGGAGGCATCGTCGACTGAGATCTTCAGACGGCTGTCGAGCGGCAGATTTGGAATCTGCCTGAGGCGCAGAACGGCCAGGTCGGCGAGATCACCGGGGCCGTTAACCACGGCATCGGCATGGTCAGGTGCGCCGCTGTCCTCATCGCTGTCGTTGTTGTTCAGGAAAACGGCGCCCCGATCGGCCGTCCAGGTGTCTTCACCGGCCTCGTCCCGGTCGAAATCCACGATTTCGTCCCGGTCAACGTCAGCAGCCAGATCGACCCGAGGTTCCGAGCCGCACCCGACGGTGGCCATTCCAAGAGCCACTGCAAGGATGGCGAAGCAACAACCCGCAAGGTTTCTCATGACCTGTCCTCGTTTCTGGCTTGTGCCCCTACCGATCGACTCTGCCCCTCGGCCATTCAGTCCGTCGGCGCCCCTTCCAACAGTCCTTCCAGCGGCAGCAGCTCGGCTCCGTTCTCGGTGCAAATGGCGTACTGCAGCTCGCCGGCGCCGTACATCGACACGCCGGCATACTGGCCGTTCTTGTCGAGAACGAAGAAGCGAACGTTGAAGGCGGGCTCACCCCTGTTGTTGAGCAGGCGCTCCTCGATGGTGTTGGACCGGATGCGACGCAACCCTTCCATGCCGGCATCCTTCGGGTGCCTGCCGCGGCGCATGTTCTCGACGATAAGGAACGAGGTGAGGTTGTAGAGGTTGGCCTCGCCTCGACCGGTCGAGCCGCAGGCGCCGACGTCCCCATCGACGTAGAGCCCGGCGCCGAGAATGGGCGAGTCCCCTGCCCTGCCCGGGATCTTCCAGGCCAAGCCGCTGGTCGTCGTCACTCCACAAATTTCACCCTGCGCATTGATGCCGTCGCAGTTGACCGTGCCCCAGAAGCTGTGCTCCGGAATCAGGCCCTCTTTCAACATCGCCAGGCCGGCCTCGTAGCCGCGGATGGAGCGCTCCTTGGGGTTCAGGTAGTGGTCGGGGTCGACACGCCGCTTCCACTCCAGCCACAGCTCGCGCGATTTCGGCGTGTTGAGGTCGTCTTCGATGGCGAAGCCCATGTGGCGGGCAAACTCCTGTGCCCCTTCACCCACCAGCAGGTGGTGGTCGGTCTGGTCCATGACCGCGCGTGCCACGAGCGAGGGAGTCCGCACACCCTCGAGCGCCGCCACACCGCCGGCGCGCTTCAAGGGACCGTGCATGCAGCAGGAATCGAGCTGCACCACGCCTCTCTCATTGGGCAGGCCACCATAGCCCACGCCGCTCTCCGTTGGGTCGTTCTCGACAATGTTGACCCCGGCCATCAAGGCATCGAGCACATCGGACCCGCCGGTGATCATCTCGAACGCTCTTTCTACGCAGTTCTGCGGCCCGCCGTTGCGATAGGCAAAGCCACTGTAGTCGGAGATCACCAAGGGCTTGACGCCCTGCGGAGTCAGCATGGTCGGGGCGGCCTTCGCCCCGGTGAGGCTGGCGGCGGCACCCGCCAGCCCGGCTGCGGTGCCCGTCTTCATCAGATCTCGCCGACTGATCTTCCTTGCCATTCGCTCATCTCCTGGGTGGAAATCCGGCCTCTCTCGGAATGCGCCACGATCGAGGTTCCCACCAAATCACCCATGACGTTGATTGTCGTACTGCCCATGTCGATCAAACGATAGATACCGCCCACGATGGCGGCGATTTCGAGCGGCAGATGAAAAGCCTGCACGAAGATCAATGCAATCACCAATCCGCCGCCTGGAATTCCACCAGAGCCTTCCGACAACACCAGCCCGACCAGCAATATGGTGACCTGTGAAGCCAGGCTGAACTCCACCCCTGCCGCCTGGGCGGTGAACAGGAGCACCGAGGCCAGCATGATCGCGGTGCCATCCTTGTTGATCTGCGCCCCGAGCGGAAGTGTGAACGAGTAGACGCTGCGCGGCAGTCGCAGTCGAGTCTCCGCGACATCGAGGGCAACAACAAGGCTCGCGAGGCTGCTGCAGGTCGCCGCGGTGGTGGCATACACGGGCCCCGAGCGACGCAGGAAATCGATGGGCGACTGACGCGTGAAAGTCAACAACAGGATCATGTAGACGACCACCATGATGGCCTGCGCTGCCCAGACCCCGCCGATGAACAGCGCCAGGGGTCCGAAGAGCTGGGCGCCATATCGTCCGACTGTGCTCGCCGCCAGGGCGCCGATTCCGATGGGCCCGAAGCGCAGGACCAAATCGACCAGCTTGCGCAGGAGCTCGGCAAGCGCATCGTAGGCTGTCTGCAGCATCTGGCGCTTCTCGTCGGGGAGAAACAGGGTCGCGATACCAAGCAAGATGGCAAATACCACCACCTGCGATACCTGACCCGAGCTGAACGCCTGCACGACGTTGTCGGGCACGAGATTCAGTAGCACCTCGACTACGCTCGGCACCTGCCCAAAGGACGCATCGACCTCCTCGGTGAGCTGTACGCCGGTGCCCGGTTTCAGGAAACCTGTCATCGTCATGCCGACGGCAAGCGCGATCACCGTGGTACACAGGTAGTAGCCGATGATCTTGCCGCCCAGCCTGCCCAGCGTTCCCACGTCGGAGAGGCTCGTGAGTCCGGCCAGGAGGTTGAAAAAAACGAGCGGGATGGCCGCCATCATGAGCAGGCGAATGAAGAGGTCGCCCAGAGGCTGCACGATGGTGGCGCGCTCACCGAAAATCATGCCCCCGATCACGCCGAGGACCATGAACAACAGGATCTTGACGCCCAACGAGAGACGGCTGTAGCGCTGGATCAGAGAAGGTCGCTCCTGAACCACGTCGCTCACTCGAAGCCGAGGTGCCCGAGAGCCCGGGACACGAGCAACGGATAGTAATTCAGGAAGTTGTCTCGGGTCTGTGGGATGTACTCATCGACGTCGGCCGGGTTGCCTTCCAGAACTTCCCCATTGGGCCTGATCGTATGACCGACCGACCACATGTAGCCAACCACCGGCTTCTTGCTGATCGGAAACAGCAGGGTTTCCTCCCATTCCCAAGTGTTGCTGTAGCCGCCGGCAGGCATGCCGATGAGGTAGGCCAGGTCGTTGTCCGCGACGATCGCGGCGAACTGGTCGAGGTGGGAGCCTCCGTAGGGACCGAACACGCATACCATCTGACCGCGGAAGTGCAATGGCGCAGGTTGCAGTACCCCGTCGGAGTCCTTCGGAGCGTGGGCAAGCTTGAACGGCACGTTGTTCGAATAGGCCTCGCCGGCCTGCAGCGCCGCCATGACGTCGTTTTCGAGCCAATCCACCAGCCATGCGCCGTCGTCGATCGTCTCGCTGACGCCGCTGTCGAGCAACCGGTTCTCCTCGAACTCCCTCTGCTTGCGCTCTACGAATGGCGCAGTCGTGTCGCTCAGTCGCAGGTTGCCGAAGGTCGTCTTGAAGGGCTCCGATGAAAGCCGCTGGATGGCATAGGCACCCTTCGAGCCGCCACCACTACGCGTCCCATCCCAGATGATGGCGTAATCCAGAAGCCCCTCCTGCTCGGCATACTCCATGAGACGGTCGACATCCTCGACCAGTGTCTCGCGGAAGCCGTACCAGACGAGCAGCAAAACGGGCCTGCCTGACTCCGACAGGTAGAGATCGTATGTGGGCGTCGAGAACTCCTGTCGGAAGTCCGGGTATCGCCGATGCTCATCACCCACCACCCAGTCGATGGAGCCAGCGGGAACGTAGGGCAGCGAGAGTGAATACCCAGTTCCATCACCACGCTCGAGCTCGAGG
>JAUWTE010000316.1 GCA_030609765.1 Acidobacteriota bacterium | reverse complement strand
GCGCCCATGGTCGAGCTCTATCAGAAGTACGTCGGCCACGACAACAATCGCGACGCCTACATGCTCAGCATGATCGAGTCGCGCGTCATCGGCCGCACCTGGAGGCATTGGGAGCCCCAGATCATCTACATCCAGCACCAGTCCTCGCCCTTCCCGACGCGTATCTGGTTGCCGCCGTTTGCGGATCCGATCGCCTCGCAGGTGCACCCTCTGATGTCGCGCACCGTCAACTTCATCGGTATGGCGATGGCCCAGGCATTGGAGGAGCGTGGTCAGGTCGGTGCTACGCACATGATCCCCTTCGATGCCTGGTACCCGGGGTACATCGATTACCTGCCGATGCTGCAGAACGCCGCGGCTTTCTGGACCGAGACGGCTCTCTACCGCTATGCCACGCCACACTTCTACACGGTGCGGGACTTTCCCGAGAACCGGCGCGGATTGCGACCGGAGTCGCTCTACTCGAGCCCCTGGCCGGGTGGATGGTGGCGATTGCGCGACGCGGTCGAGTACATGGTCACCGCATCGATCGCCACGCTCGACTTTGCCGCCAAGTACAAGGGCGACCTCCTGTACAACCGCTACCAGGCGGGCAGGGACACCATTCAGAAGTACAAGCAGGAGCCTCCCTACGCCTATCTCATCCCGCGGCAGCAGCGTGATCCGGTGGCGCCGGTTGAGCTGCTCCGGCGCCTCGCTTTCAACGGAGTGCGTGTCTACGAGCTCGAGCGAGCGGTGAGCTTCTCCGGCATCGAGTACCCGGCCGGCACCTGGGTCATACCGATGGATCAGGAATTCGGGGAGCTCGTGCGTCAGGTGTTGATGGTGCAGGAGTACCCGGATTTTCGAGAGTCGCCGGATGGACCACCGGAGCAACCTTATGACGCGGCCGGGTGGACGCTTCCCTACCTCATGGACGTGCGCGTCCTCGAGGCCGCCCAGCCGCTGAGCGCGGAGATGCGCTCCGCAATGCGGCCTGTCCAGGGAGAGGCGGCGGACTGGCAGGATGATTCCCTCGATCCCGCGCCGTTCGACAGCGTGCCGGGACTCGGCTTCAACACCGACCCCGTGGCGGCCGGGATCATACCGTCGCCCGGACGAATCAGCGGCTCCGGGGCGGCGATCGCGCTGTCCCCGGCACAAAATAACGCCTATCGCGCTGTGAACGCGGCGTTGCGCAGCGGTGCTACCGTGCGCTTCGAATCGGGGGTACCAGGCGATGACGGCGAGCCCGGATCGAGTGGCCGCTACCTACTCGTTGGACTCCAACCCGGCGACGCTGATGCGACGGTAGAGACACTGGCCCTGCGTGCCGAGCGCACGGCTGCCACCGGGACCCCGCTGCCCGCACCTCGAATCGGCTTATACCGGCCCTGGACCGCGAGCATGGATGAGGGCTGGACTCGTTGGCTCCTCGAGCAGTATGGATTCGAGCTCTACAGCCTCCGGAACGCCGACTTTCATGGCACCCCTCTGGCTGAGCGCTTCGACGTGATCATTCTTCCTGACGTGGGAAAGCGGCAGATTCTCGAGGGCCACTCTCGAGGCACTGTACCGGCCCGCTACGCGGGCGGCATCGGGGTGCGTGGCGTTCGTGCCCTCGACGAATTCGTGCGGCAGGGCGGCACCGTGGTATGCATGAACGCCAGCTCCGACTTCGCCATCGAGGAGCTGAGACTGCCGGTGACCAACGTCGCCGCCGATCTCGGACGCGACGAGCTCTTCACCAGCGGATCGATTCTCGAGGCCATTGCCGACCCTGCCCACCCTGTCATGGCGGGGATGCCGGCCAGATCCAAGATCTTTGTCTGGCGAAGCCCGGTCTTCACGACTGAGGAGGGCTTCGAAGGCGCCGCTCTCGCCAAATACCAGGAGTATGGCTCGCCGCTCATCTCGGGCTACCTGCTCGGCGAGAAGCATCTGCAGGGCTACGCGGCAGCACTCGATGTCTACCTAGGCGATGGTCACGTCATCCTGCTGGGCTTCAAGCCACAGTGGCGCGGGCAGCCGTTCGGCACCTTCCGTGTGCTGTTCAACGCGGCCCTCTTTCACGGTGAACACGCGGCAGCAGGCCAGGGTAGCCCCGACTTCTGGACCGCCCCTCCTGCACCAGAGGGAGAGGAGATTCCCGGGACGGAGTAAACTCCCCCCGAGTCTGTGAGCTGCGCGCGCCCCCATCTAGGGGGAACTGGGATAGGGCGTCGTAGCGGGTTCCTCTGGGTAAGGTTTCTGTGGGCATTCTGGTTCTAGTCTTTTTCGTTGCCGGTTTGGCGGCTCTGATCGTGGGCGCGGAGGTGCTTGTCCGCGGATCGACCCGTCTGGCAATCGCTGTGGGCGTGTCACCGCTCGTAATCGGTCTCACGGTGGTTGCTTGGGGCACAGGCTCGCCCGAGCTGGCAGTCGGTATGGGCGCCGCCCTCAACGGCCAGCCCGACCTGACGATCGGAAACGTGATTGGCAGCAATATCGCAAACGTCCTTCTGGTGCTCGGGCTGGCGGCCGCTGTTGCACCTATGCGCGTGTCCGATCGGCTCATTCGCCTCGATGTGCCGCTCATGATCATCGTCTCCATCGTCACCTGGCTGCTCGCTCTCGACGGGAATCTGGGGCGATTCGACGGCATCCTGCTTTTCAGCGGCATCGTCGCTTACACGATCCTGTCGATTTATCTGAGCCGGAAGTCGCGATCGGTGGTTCTCGGGGAATACGAGGAGGAACCCAGCCTCGGCGTTCCTTGGAAGAAGAAGGTCGGATACTGCGGCTATATCCTACTCGGGCTGGCGCTGTTGACCCTGGGTGCTGGCTGGCTCGTCGACGGAGCCTCGGCAATTGCCCAGGTGCTCGGGGTCAGCGAGCTCATTATCGGACTGACGATCGTGGCGATCGGCACCTCGTTACCCGAGGTCGCCACGTCGGCGGTGGCCAGCTATCGAGGCGAGCGTGACATCGCCGTCGGCAATGTTGTGGGCAGCAACATGTTCAATATTCTGGCCGTTTTAGGCGCCGCCGCCATCATCGCCCCCGGCGGCCTTCAGGTATCCGATGCCGCCATCCGCGTCGACATGGTAGTGATGATCGCTGTGGCCATCGCCTGTATGCCTATCTTTTACTCGGGCAAGGTGATCGAGCGCTGGGAAGGGTTCTTTTTCCTTGGCTGCTACGTTGCTTACCTCGCCTATCTGGTGCTGAAAGCCACGCATAACTACAACGCCGCGGGCTTCAACAGCGCGATGGTCCTGTTCGTGCTGCCGCTGGTGGCCATCACTCTCGTGGTGATTACGGCACGTGCTTTGCGTGATCGGCGCAGGTTGGCCAGGCAAGCGCGCCGCGGCGAGGAAGAATGAGCCCGATGCGGGCGGGTGATCCAGCAAGCGAATATCGCGAACGATTGCGAGCGCGCCAAACCGCTCTCACATCATGGGAGCGCTGGCACTTCCATCTCGGGAATCTCCGAGCCGGAATTTTTTTCGCCGCGCTCGGTTTTGTCTATCTGGCGTTCAGCCGCCAGCTCTTCTCCGCTTGGTGGCTACTGATTCCTGCCGCAGTGATCTTCTGGCTCGGCGGGCGGCTGCAGCAGTCTGAAACCGAGCAGCGGACACTCGCGCGAGCTGTCATGTTCTACGAGCGCTCGCTGCAACGCCTGGATGGCCGCTGGGCTGGAACCGGCACCGACGGTGCCCGCTTCATCGACGATCATCACCTCTACGCACGGGACCTGGACATCTTCGGTCGTTCCTCGTTGTTCGAGCTTCTCTGCGCCGCGCGCACGGGAATGGGAGAAGAAACGATTGCTGCCTGGCTTCAGGGGCCGGCTACTCCCAGCACCATCGGCGCCCGCCAGAAGGCGGTCAGCGAGCTCGCACCTCGCCTCAACCTCCGGGAGGACCTTGCGGTGCTCGGAGAGGACGCACGAACCGGGGTGCACCCCGCCGCATTGGCCGCCTGGGGCGAGCGAGAGCCAGTGCTCGATTTGGTGAAGTGCCGGGTCGTGCGGTGGGTGGCCTCGATCTTCGCAGCCATTGCGGCCACGGCGCTGCTGGTCTATTTCGCGGCGCTACCTGTGTATCTCGCGCCACAGGTCAGCATCTTCGACTTGCCCGCAGCCGCCATGGTTGCCCTCCGCGTCTGTTTTCTGTCCATCGCCGTTGGACTCGTCGGGGTCACTTTGTGGTTCTGGCGACGCACCGAGCGGATTCTGTCCGAGGCCGAGGAGGCCGCACGCGATCTCGGACTTCTTTCCGGAGTGCTCTGTAGGCTCGAGAGCGAGAATTTCGCTTCGCCGCTTCTGGTGGCGCTGCGCGCCGAGTTGGATACCGAGGGCTCACCCCCCTCCCTGCGCATCGCGCGCCTGAACAAGCTGATGCGCCTCGTGGATTCACGCCGCAACATGATGGTACGGATGATCGCGCCGTTCGTTTTGTGGGACCTGCACTTGTCGTACGCCCTCGAGCAGAGGCGCCGGGTGTCGGGCCCGGCCATGCGCCGCTGGCTCGATGCCGTGGGCGAGATCGAGGCGCTCTCGTCATTGGCGAGCTATCACTATGAGAATCCGCGAGACGTGTTCCCGGAGATCACGCGCGAGTCGCCCTATTTCGACAGTGAGGCTCTAGGGCACCCACTCCTTGCGGAGGACGCG
>JAUWTE010000142.1 GCA_030609765.1 Acidobacteriota bacterium | reverse complement strand
TCGCCTCTCTCCGGCAACCAGCAGGGCTGAGGGTTGTTGACCGGTGCCGGTAGCACACTCGGATGGACGAGAAAAGGGGCCGCCTGAAGCGAAGATCGCTACCAGGCGGCCCTGACTTTGCCTACCACTCGATCGTGAAAACGGCCGATTGCTGAGCGTTCACCAGCACGGGAGCCACTGACCAGGCGAATCGTGAAGAGAGCGGCTCGGGAAGATTGACCGAACGATACAGCACCTCGGGATCGCTCTTGCCGGTGAGAAGCGCACCAACCGTCGCGCCCCCGCCGATCATGGCGAGCGAGATGGCCCCGGGACTACCCAGGTTGCAGCCACTCCCGGTCTCGTTAGCCGTGATGCAGGCCACGACCATGAGCGCTGAGGCTCCGACCCCAATGCCCGCCCCGATCAATCCACCGCCCAGCCTGGACATACCCTGGGGCGGCAGCACGATGCTCTGAACGCGGTGCTCGGGGATCTCGATCTCGTACCTGCCGTACCTACCCTCACGGCGATCGAGCTTCAGGTCCGTTGTTCCCTGGGGGAGCTTGCCGACCATGACGACGATCGCCGAATCGTTCAGGCTGACGAGCTCGGCCTTGAGCTCCCTGTATCCGGCACTCGCCTCGTAGCGGAACGTAACCACGATGTCCTTCCCCTTCTTGAGCTGCCCCCGCTCCCGGAGCTCGGTGAAGCTGATGCTGGTTTCCTGAGCGACTGCGCTCGCGGGTACCAGTGCGACGACCAATGCAGCTACCAGCAGGATCCCAGTGCCTCTCATGATGCTCCTCCTTGTTACGGGATCAGGCCCCTGTGTGGCTCTCTACTGGGTAATGCGCGAACTGACCCAGAATTGGCTCACTTTGGGCTAGTCCGGGTTTCGCGAGGTGCCGCGGCCGCCCGAACGAAATGGCCCGCGATGCTGGAGTAGCGCCTGTAGTCCGATTTGGTGTTTGTCCCGGGTAGCTAGTATCTTCCTTTCATTCCAGGCCCTCGCAGGGTGGTGCTGAGCAGGCTCCTGACCCAGCACAGCCTCCCTGCCGACGTAATGAAGGGAGTGCCGCATGAGGTTTAGCCTTCGGTCGCTCGGACTAGTTTTCGTTCTCGCTCTTCTGATCATCTCTGGGCCGGGTTCGGCTACCGCGGTTGCGGCCCAGGATGACGTCACTTCTCCCGAGGAGTTCTTCGGCTTCCAGCTCGGCAGCGACCGAAATCTGGCGCGCTGGGACAAGATCGTCGAGTACCTCGAGCTGCTCGACGGCGAGAGCGACAAGATCGACGTCATCGACCTGGGGCCCTCGACAGAGGGCAATCCCTTCTTGCTGGTGATCATCACCTCGGCCGCGAACTTGGCCGACCTCGAGAACCTCAGGCAGGTCAACCACCAGCTCACCGACCCACGCGGTATCTCCGAGGAGCAGATCAAGGAGCTCGTGGGCGAGGGCAAGGTAGTGATCAGCCAGTCGATGAGCCTGCACGCCACCGAAGTTGGTGGCACCCAGATGGCCCCCGAGCTGGCCTACGATCTGATCTCCCGCGACGACGATGAGACGCAGCGCATCCTCGACAACGTCATCTACCTGATGTTCCCGTCGTTCAATCCCGACGGTCAGATCATGGTCACCGACTGGTACAACAAGTGGCTCGGTACCGAGTACGAGGCTGCGGGCCTGCCGTGGCTCTATCACAAGTATGCCGGCCACGATAACAATCGCGACGGCGACTTCCTCAACCTTGCCGAGTCCGTGCACATCGCCAAGGTCATCTACCAGGACTGGAAGCCACAGGCCTACGTCGACCACCACCATATGGGAAGCTACGGTGCGCGCTTCTATGTCCCTCCCTACAGTGAGCCCATGCGTCCTTACGCAGACCCTCTCGTTTGGCGAGAGATGTCTTGGTATGGCGCTCATATTGCCTACAAGCTCGAAGAAGCAGGGAAAACCGGCATCCTCAACGTTGCGCAATATCCCGGCTGGGGCCACTTCGGTTGGCACTGGATCACGCCGTTTCACAACATGGCCGGAATGCTGACTGAGTCGGCGAGCGCCAGGTTGGCGACGCCGCTTTTCATCCAGCCCGACCAGCTTCGCGGCGGTGCCCGGCAATGGCCCGAATACGAGGCCCAAACGACGATTCCGAGCCTCTGGCCCGGTGGCTGGTGGAGGCTCCGCGATGTCGTTGAACAACAGAAGATCTCCGCCTGGGCGACGCTCGATATTGCGGCTCGTAACAAGGAGACCGTGCTCTGGAATGCGTACCTGAAGGGCAAGCGGCAGTCGGAGCGCGGTGCCGAGGGCTCGCCCAAGGCGTATGTCATTCCTGCGATCCAGCACGACCGCCTGACGGCCGTGAAGATGATCAACACACTGCTGCAGTCGGGCATCGACATCTTCGAGGCGCAGAGTGACTTCACCGCCAACGGCGTGACCTACGGTGCCGGGTCGTTCGTAGTTCCTCTGGGTCAGCCGAAGATGGGTCTGATCAGGAACTTGCTCGGCCAGACTTTCTACGCCGACAACGACTGGACGCGAGGCCGGGATGGTCGGCCCCTGCGTCCCTACGACTCCGCTACCCACACCATGAACGAGTTCATGGGCGTGCGCGCTGATCCTATCGATGAGAAGGTCGGGGGCAACCTGGTGAAGTTGGCCGCAGCAGTATCGACCCCGGGCAGTATCGCGTCGAATGCTTCTACATTTGTCCTCGATGGGCGGATGAACGCGAGCTACCGGGCGGTGAACTTGCTGCTCGATGAGGGGGTAGATGTTCGCAGATCCGATCAAGCCACCGACGGACTGCGCCCGGGGGACTTCATCATTGATGGCGGCTCCGGCACGGTGCTGACTCAGGTGGCTGCGGAGACCGGGGTGGAGTTCATGGCCCTGGAACGGGAGCCGAGCTCCGGAGTGCACGATCTAGAACGCATGCGCGTCGGCATGTATCACCGCTATCGCGGTGGCAACATGGACGAGGGCTGGACGCGTCTGCTCCTCGAGCAGTTCGATTTCCCCTATACCTCGCTCATGGACGCCGAGATCAAGGCTGGAGGTCTGGAGGCTAACTACGACGTCATCATCCTGCCGAACGACTCCACGGCGGCCATCACGGGACAGGGGAGCATGAGCTACTACGGTGGGTCTCCTCCCGCATATCCGCCCGAATATGTCAGCGGAATCGGCGACGAAGGTGTGGAGGCCCTGAAGGCCTTCGTCGATGAGGGCGGAACACTGGTGACGCTTGGCGCCGCCACCGATTTCGCCATCGACACGTTCTCGTTGAGCGTGCGCAACGCAATGGCCGGACTCGACACGCTCGACTTCTTCTGTCCGGGCTCGACGCTGAGGGCCAGCTTCGAGAATGACAGCCCGCTGGCGTATGGGATGCCGAACAATGGGCTGGTGCTGTACTGGAGCAGCCCCGCCTTCGAGCTCATCCCCTCGAATAACAGCGAGGACTACGAGCGCATCGTCGTCTATGCCGACCGCAACCTCCTGCGCAGCGGCTGGCTCATAGGCGAGGAGTACCTTGCCAACAAGGCAGGAATGGTGTCAGCGAAATACGGTGAGGGATCTGTGGTGCTCATTGGCTTTCGCACCCAGAACCGGGCCCAGACCCACGGCACCTTCAAGCTGCTGTTCAACGCCCTGATGCGCTGAGCCGCCAGGGGCGCGGGACTGTCAGAATCTGTGGCTCGAGACCCAACGAGTGCCGTCACTGTCGATGCAGGTACCGTTGTGGCCGCTAACCAGCATGAGCCTTCCGGATTTCTTCACACCAGATGCAACCTTCCGGCCCCTCTTCCCGTCTTAGGGATAGAGACCAGATACACGCTCCCCCGGATGAATGGCGATGTCCTACCTCGAACAGCAAAGAGTCGCGATGGCCACGGTGCTGGCGATAGCCGCCACGCTGTGGGCGATTGCCGTGATCGTTTAGCCTTTTTGCATCCCGGGTGGTTGCGAGTACCTAATCACTGGGCGCCGAGAATCGCTCCGGCCCCTACTCCGGCTCTTCTGACCACGGTCCTGCCACGCTTCCTCAACGAGCTTCGGCCTGCTCCTGTCGGCTCCCCTGCCGTGTGATAGTTTTCAGGCTCCTTCTGCTGGCCGGACAGGTCCGGCTCAGAACACCAGCTGGGAGAAGCTCATGAGAGGCCTGCGTGCCGCGTTGATCGCTTCTGGGTTGGCCGCGTTGGTGGCATTGGCTGCCGTTGGGGCTACTCAAACCTCCACCGCGCCCCAATACCTCAACCTGCCGGGGCGGAGCGACGATCTGCCGTACTGCAATGCTGTGCTGGTGGGCGATACGCTCTACCTGTCTGGCGCCATCGGCGTGGATCCAGAGACAGGTTCTCCGCCCGAGGATGTAGAGCAGGAAATCAGGCTCGTGCTGAACAGCATGAAGACGAGGCTCGAGATGGTCGGCATGACCATGGACGACCTGGTCCAGGTGCGCGTCTATTGTCCTGACCTGACGCTCTATGACCAGTTCAACGCTATCTATCGGACCTACTTTACCGACCACTATCCGGCCCGCGCGTTCATCGGCTCCGGCCCCTTGCTGCGGGGAGGCCGGTTCGAGCTGACGGGAATCGCGGTCAAGCGCTGAGGCCGCGCCTGACCTGCTGCGCTGGTCGGAGTGCGATCCGTCCGGCGGCTGTTAAATTGCGTCTGCGGGGGGGTGTCCGGAGCGGGGGGGGCGGGGCCCTGAGATGGTCGCTAGACGGGTCTTGATGTGTTACCTTTTCCACAGTGTTGTAGTTTGCTTTAGGACGGAAATCAGTAGGCAAGCCGCCGAAGCTGCAACGGGCGGCGTTTTTTGTGCCCGGCTTTTCTTCTGTCAGCGAGCAGCTACTTAGGATAACCCAACAGAAGGAGGGCCAAGCACATGGCCACAGGTACCGTGAAGTGGTTCAACGACTCCAAAGGCTTCGGCTTCATTGAGCAGCCGGACGGCCCGGACGTCTTTGTCCACCACTCCGCGATTCAGGGCAGTGGTTACAAGTCCCTGAGCGAAGGTCAGAGCGTGGAGTTCGAGATCAAGGACGGCCCCAAGGGTCCGGCCGCTGATAACGTCCGCCCCGCGTAGCTGCTGATTTGGAGTTAGGGAGCCTAACGGCTCTGCTTACGCCCCGTCCCGGTATTCCCGGGACGGGGCGTTTTGCGTTCTTCTGCCCTTGCCATCCCTCCCCTGCCGGGTTAGGAGGGGATGTGGGCGGAGCGAGCGTGCCCCGGTCGCGCGCCGTCTCGCTCGTTCGCGCACCTCTCAACTTCTGGCGCTGTCAACGGAGGCGATTCATGCACACACGTACTCGTGGTTCATTTCTAGCCATTCTCCTGATCGTCGTAAGCTTGCTGCTGCCCTCGGCCGGTCGCGCGCAGGATCCTCTGAAGACGCCCCTCGAGCAGGAGGTCCTTACCCTGCTCACGAACGAGATCTCAGGCCAGATGGCGTTCAACAACATGGTGAAGCTCGCCGGTGCTCCCTGGCTGCGCGAAGTGGAGGAGTTCACCGACACCTTTTATGAAGCTGGCGAGCTCTACAATCTGGTCCAGGGCTATGGCATCGATACCGTGCGCCTGGATCGCTACTAGGCAGATGGCACGTTCACCTACCCGACCGAGGGCGAGCTGTGGATCGTCGAGCCTGAGCCGCGGCTGGTTGCGCGCCTCGGGGCGGATGCGGCCTTGATTGCCTCAGGGTCGAAGTCGGGCGAGGTCACGGGACGCCTGATTTACTTGCCGCCGATGACGGCAGAGCAGATCAATGCCCTGGCCGCGCACAAGGCCGAGGCAGCACAACTACATGAGCACGAGGAAGGTGATGAGGCATCGCCGGCCGCGGCAGAAGGCGGATTGCCGTTTGCAGGCAAGATTGCCCTCATGTGGTCGCATCCGCGTGGCGAAGCAGCGGAGGCGCTTGACGAGCTCGGGCTCGAGGGAGTCATCTCCTTCGGTGCACGCGAGCGCTACCTGGACCCCGACGCGGTCGTTTATGCGCGGGGAGGCTACGCCAATTTCCAGAATCTCACTCTGGGCATGACGGTCTCCTGGCGGCAATGGTCGGAGCTCCTCGAGGACGTCGAGCGCGATCTCGAGATCACGGTACAGATGAGCGCCCAGATCGAGGAGTACCCCAACAAGTACGAGACAGTTTTCGCCTGGATTCCGGGGACCGAGCCGGATGCCCAAGGGGTGATCTTCACCGGCCACCTCTTCGAGGGCTATACCAAGCGCGGCGCCAACGACAACATGGGAGGGCCGGTAGTACAACTCGAGATCCTGCGCGCCCTGCACCACTTGATCGAGAGCGGGCAGATCCCGCGGCCGCGACGGACCATGTATTTCCTCTGGCCGAACGAGATCTCCGGCACCTACGAGTTCATCGCCCGCGATCCGGACTGGATCGACAAGCTCAGCATCAATATCAACATGGACATGGTCACCGAGGGGCTGCGCAAGAATAATTCGGTGTTCACCATGAGCGAGACGCCGCCTCACATACCGAGTTACCTCGACGGTCTTTCGAAGGCGATCCTCAACTACGTCTGGCGTACCAACGACATCGTCTACTTGCCGGACTCGCCGCGTGGCCGCCCTGGAGGCCAGTACTTCCCTCGCCCGATGTGGGAGAAGAATGGATCGATCGACGCCTTCCGCTTCTATATTCACGAGGCGACGGGCGGTAGCGACCACATTTGCTTCAATAACGCATCGGTCGCGATTCCCGGGATCGAGTTCTTTACCTGGCCCGATCAGTGGTACCACGCCGACGTTGATATGCCCGACAAGGCCGATCCTACGGAGATGAAGCGCGTCGCCTTCATCGGAGCCGCCACGGCCCTGGCCGCGGCAGACCTCAGTGACGAGCGCCTCGGGCGTATGCTGGACGCCGTTTCCGATTTCGGCTACGCCCGCGTCGCGGAGCGCAGCCTGCCGCAGGCTCTGGCGCTAATCGACGCCGCCGATGCCGATGCTGTCGATACAGCTCTGACGAATGCCCTCAACCGGGTGGCCGCGGCAGTGCAGCGGGAGCTCGATGCTCTGGCGTCGGTGCAGGAGGTTTACACCGGCAGCACCGCGGCCCAGGCCGCAGTCTACGACCGCATGTCTCAGTGGGAGCTATACCACGAGGCCCTCCGGGAACAGGTCGTCGGCTCGGCACGCCTGCGTGCGGCAAGGCTCGGGGCCCCGGAGCCGCAGGCTCCAGTACCGGGTCCCACAGAATCCCGTTTCCTGACGGTTCCCGATCTGGCCCCCGATGTGAGGAGACTCCAGTTCAACCTGACCCGGACCGACGCCTATCGCGCCTACATGGAAGAGCACCCCGATGTGCTCGAAGAGATGGGCTTGGTGCGGAATCAGACGAGCCAGATCCTGAACTTCATCAACGGCGAGCGCTCGGTGGCAGAGATCCGCAATCGTGTCGCCGCGCTCACCGGAGACGATCTGCAGACCCATCAGGTGATGGACTACCTGACGATCCTCGATGAAGTCGGCTGGATCGTGATCCCGCAGTAGAAGTTCTGAGTGAAGCCCCGAGTGCGCTTTTGTCTTCCCTGGCGGATGGTC
>JAUWTE010000263.1 GCA_030609765.1 Acidobacteriota bacterium | reverse complement strand
TGGCAGCGATGTTGTTCATGACCACTACCATCTGGTCGATCGACACCGGCGCGCCGGCACCGATGAACCCACCACTCCCGACAACCGGCGTGCCCAGATCGCCGGCTGTCAGCTCGACATACTTTTCACCGAGTATTCCCATGGAGGCAACCGTGGCAACGGCACCGTCGCGCAGGCGTACTTCGGGGTCGAGTCGCAGAGTCACGAGCGCCTGACCCTCGGGGCTCAAATCGACCCCCGATACCCTGCCGACGCGCACGCCCGCCAGGCGCACTGGGGCATCTTCGGCGATGCCGGCGATGTTGTCGAAGGCTACGTTGATCTCGTAGAAATCCTGAGACTCGAACCAGCCGGCCTCATCCATGTTGATGATGAAATAGCCGAGGACCCCAATGGCAATCAGCACCACGACGCCTACTCTCAGTTCAACGCTCATGACTCGTTCCTCATCGTGCGCTCACACCAGGTGCTACGCCCACCTGGCCCCGGTTCAGCGCCCGGTAATGGGACCCTCTGCCCGGCCATGGATGAACTGCTGAATGACCGGATTCGGACTGCTCTGAATCTCTTCTGGAGAGCCGATTTCCTCGATCTTTCCCCTATAGAGCATGGCAATTCGATCGGCGATTTTATAGGCCGAAACCATGTCATGGGTGATCGAGATGGATGTGACATGAAGTCGTTCGTTGAGATCTATGATCAAATCGTAGATCTGATCGGCCAGAATGGGATCCAGACCCGTCGTCGGCTCGTCGTAAAGCATGATCTCGGGCCCCAGAGCGATGGCTCGTGCCAGCCCGACCCGCTTCTTCATGCCACCCGAAAGCTCCGCCGGCCATTTCTCCTCGTCGCCCTCCAGGCCGACCCAAGCGAGGACCTCCTCGACACGGTCTTTGATCTCGGCATCCCTCATTTTGGTGTGTTGGCGAAGAGCGAAGGCTACGTTTTCGCCCACGTTCATGGAGTCGAAGAGCGCCGCGTATTGAAAGAGCATTCCCATTCGTTGTCGTAGCTCGTTGAGCTCGGTGCGGTTGAGCCCGGCTACGACCATGCCGTCGACCTTGATGTGGCCCGCGTCGGGGAGAAGCAACCCGACGACATGCTTGATCAAGACACTCTTGCCGCTGCCGCTGCCGCCGATCACCACCATCGACTCGCCGCGGTGAACGCTCAGGTCGACGCCCTGCAGCACCTGATCGTCCCCAAACGCCTTGTGCAGGCCCTCAATGCTGATGAAAACGCCGTCGTCCATTAGCCGATCAGAAGTTTGGTGAGAAAGAAGTTCGAGATCAGAATGCCCATGCTGCCGCCCACCACTGCGCCTGTGGTAGCCCGCCCGACTCCCTGAGCACCGCCCGAGGTGTTGAATCCACGCACGCAGCCGAACAGGGCGATGATGAGGCCGAAGACCGCCGCCTTGATCAGGCCGCTCGTGACATCGCTCATCATGAGAAACTCCCAGGTTCGCTGCCAGTACGTAACCTCACCGCCACCCATGAGCTTCACGACGACCAGGTAGCCTCCGTAGATCCCCACCATGTCGCCGATCATCACAACCACCGGCAGCATGATCGAGGTGGCGATCAGGCGCGGCACGGCCAGGTATTCGATCGGGTCGGTGCCCATCGTGCGCAGCGCATCGACCTGCTCGGTCACCACCATGGTGCCGATTTCCGCCGCCATCGCCGAGCCCGCCCGCCCAGCCACCATGAGGGATGCCAGCACCGGAACCATTTCGCGAGTGATGGCGATCGCAACCACGGTTCCTGTCATTTCGGTTGCTCCGAAACGCTCGAATCCCTGCCAGCTTTGCAGTGCGAAGACCATGCCGCTGAACAGCGCGGTGACCAGAACAACGGGCAAAGAGCGATTGCCCACTTCCAGCATCTGCACGAACCACATGTGAAAGTAGTACGGCGGCTTGAGCAGCGAGGCGACGGCCTTGAACAAGAGGATGGCAACCTGCCCGATGTCCTCACCGAAATCGATAACAGCTCGTCCCAGACCTGCGATCAAACGAATCATGGGGCAGGCTCCGTAATAGGGATTTCAGCAGACGGGCCATCGAGACTAGTCCCCGTGGAGTCCAGATAGAGGCGCGGGACGCGCTCGCCGATTTTGCACAAGAGATCGTGCCCGATCGAGTCGGCCCACGCCGCTACCTCCTCGGCGGTGATCGTCTGAGTGTCCTGGCCCGAATGCGACGGCCTTTCCGCGCAGCCCATGATTTCGCGCAAGAACACCCCCATTCCACTATCTCCCCAGCCACCGATCAGCGCCACTGTGTCGCCGACCCGCGTCGCCGGCAGCTCTGTTACGTCGACCATGGTCAGGTCCATGCTCACCGCTCCCACCACAGGAACGCGCTGGCCAGCTACCAGCACCTGGGCCCGCCCGCCGAGAGCCCGGGGCCAACCATCATGGTAACCCACCGGCAGGACAGCAATGCGGGAAGGACGGTCGGTGATATGCCTCAGACCGTACCCCACCGGCCAGCCCGCCGGGACCTCACGAACTGTAATCACCGCCGTCCACCAGGAGAGAGCGGGTTCCAAGCCGAGCGGCTCACGCGCCGGCGTCAATGAGGCACCGTACAGTGCCAGGCCGGGCATCACCCCGTTGCACCATTCCGCCTCCCAGCTATCCGGGTGATGCATCAGCGCCGCGGTGTTGGCCAGGTGGCGATGTGGAGGAAGATGCCCAGCTGCCTGCAATGCGGCGCAGACTCTCGCGAATCGTGAAACCTGCAGTGCCGTGTGCCCGTGACCGGCATCGTCGGAGCTGTGGTCGGCTGCAGCCAGGTTGGAAAAGATGCCCTCGAGCTCGATTCCTGGAGTGGCGCTCAGCATCGCGGCGCTGGCGGGCGCCTGCTCGAGCGATACGCCCAGTCGGCCCATGCCGGTGTCGACCTTCAAATGCACTTTCAGCGGCTGAAGATCGAGCTGCCGAGTCACACGAGCGACCGTTTTCGCCGTTGCCTCATCCCATATCGCAACGGACAGATCGTGCTCGGCAACCACTGCTACGACCCAGGACCGACCTGTTTGCTGGTCGCCGTCATCACCGCCGTTGCCGCTCGTCGCTTCGCCGGAGCCAAAGCCGGGTACCTCCAATGGCTCGATTCCGGCGGTCACCAAAATCGGCCGCGAAATGCCCGCCTGCCGCAACTCAACGCCTTCCTGCACGGTCGCCACGGCGAAGCCGAAGCAACCCTCGGCTGCCAGCCTCCGCGCCACCGGAACGGCGCCATGCCCATAGGCATTCGCCTTCACCACCGCCCACACGTGACGATGACCGGAGTGTGTATGAAGGCGGCGGTAGTTGCGGGCACAGGCGCCGAGGTCGACTACGACTGCCGTGGGACGTGCGCCACGCAGCCTGCCTCTCGCCGCGATGTCCTCGCCCGGGGCGTCGATAGGACCCACCCCTTTACTCCCAAGCCTCGTCGCGCTCAGCCCGGTCCTTGAAAACCGTGTACTGCTTGAGGAACGCCAGAGGCACGATGCCCGTAGGACCGTTGCGCTGCTTGGCGATGATCAGCTCAGCGGTTCCCTGCATGCCGGGGTCCGGGTTGTAGACCTCTTCCCTGAAGATGAAGGCTACGATGTCGGCATCCTGCTCCAGGTTCCCTGATTCGCGCAGGTCAGACAGCTGCGGCCTGTGTTCGGAACGTGTTTCGGGCGCGCGAGAGAGCTGTGAGAGCGCAAGCACCGGCACAGACAATTCCTTCGCCAAACCCTTGAGAGCCCTCGAGATCGCGCCGATCTCCAGGTTCCTGTTCTCGTAGCCGGTCCCGCCCATGAGCTGCAGATAGTCGATAACCAGCAGGTCGAGACCGTGCTCTGCCTTGAGCCTGCGCGCCTTGGACCGCATCTCCAGCAGCGAGGGTGCGGCGGAGTCATCGATGAAAATCTTCGCCTCGGAGAGGAGCTGCAGGGCATTGAGCAGGGCATTGATGTCCTGCTCTGAGAGGAAACCGGAGGACAGCTTGTGGGCGTCGACTTCGGCCTCGGCTGACATGAGGCGGCGGATGAGCTGGGAGGTCGACATCTCCAGGGAGAAAACTCCCACCGTACCCCCGTGCCTCACGGCGACATGCTGGGCAATGTTGAGCGCCAGCGCCGTTTTCCCCATCGAGGGGCGGCCCGCGAGAATCACCAGGTCGCCGGCCTGGAAGCCGGCGGTCAGGACATCGAGGCGTTTGAAGCCCGTGGGCACCCCGGTGACGAGCTCCTTGCGCTCGTGCAGCTCTTCGAGCTCACGAATCGTGTCGGGAGCAAGATCGTTAACGGAAACGAAGCCCCGCTTCACCTTCTCTTCGGCAATCTCGAAGATCGAGCGCTCGGCCTCATCGATGATCGCGTCGGTTTCGTCCTCGCCCGCCAGAGCACGATTGATGATCGAGTTCGCCGATGAGATCAGAGCTCGCAGCGACGCCTTGTCTTTGACAATGCGAGAGTAGTGCGCGACGTTCAGTGCCCGCGGCAAGCCGTCCACCAAAGCGGACAAATAGGCGGAGCCTCCGGCACGCTCGAGCCCACTCTGGCGGCCCAGCTCCTCGGCCAGGGTGACGGGATCGATGGCTTCACTACGCTCCGACAGCCTCGCCATCGCCTCGAAGATCACACGATGAGGCTCACCGTAGAAGTCCTCGGCCTTGAGGATCTCGCCGGCGGCGTTGAAGGCGTGGTTGTCGAGCAGGACAGCGCCGAGCACAGAGCGCTCAGCGTCTAGATTGTGTGGAAGCGTGCGTGCTTTGGTGGTCTCGTCCAGCATAGCCCTAAGAGAAGGTAGAGGTGAGAATTCGACAACAGATTAGTTGCTGGAGCCTGTCCGGGCAACGACTGATAGCCCGGTTTTCTCAGCGGTTCGTATTGGCACTCAGATGCCCGCAAACGAAGGGGGCGCGCTCGGAGGTTACCCCCCAGCGCGCCCCAATACATCGCGAGGCCCAGCGGGCCCGTGCAAGCGAGCTCCGAGAGCTGGCTATTCGTCGTCCCGGATCACCCAGACCTTGACGCTGGCCTCGACTCCGTACGGCAGGTGGATGGGAACCTCGTAGATACCGAGCGCCTTGATGTGGTGCTCGAGCTTGATGTGGTCCTTGTTGATCTCGAAACCCTCCGCGGCCAGGGCGTCCACGATGTCCGTATGGCTCACCGAGCCGTACAGGGTCTCTCCCTCAGCCACCCGTCGCTTGATATTG
>JAUWTE010000047.1 GCA_030609765.1 Acidobacteriota bacterium | reverse complement strand
CGGCTCAGCCTGCAACGCCGCAGCATCAGTGGCTCGGGCCTGCAGAAGGGCAGTCACATCGTCGATCCGCGCACCGGCCGCCCCGTCGAGGGCAGACGCGCAGCCTGGGTGGTTACTGATGACGCCGCCACCGGCGACGGCCTATCCACTGCCCTGATGGTGATGTCCGTCGTTGAGACACGAGACTACTGCCGCGATAACGACTCGCTACGGGCCATCGTCCTCACCGAGGAGCCGGGTGGAGGCGGCGAGATTGTGCGATATGGTGACTTCTCAGGACTCTCACGAAACGACAGCCGTAACCAGGGAGCTTGACGATGCCGAAGAAGAAACCGATCAACCGCCGTCAGTTCTTGCAGCGCTCGACCGGAGTTGCGATCGTCGGGTTGGGGTTCCCCAGCATTGTGCCCGCCTCTGTGCTGGGCAAATCGGGCGGTTTTCTCCCCAGCGAGAAGCTCACCGTCGGCGTTGTCGGAACGGGTGGCATGGGCATGGGTGACATGCGGACGTTTATGGCCGAGCCCGACGCCCACGTCGTGGCCGTCTGTGACGTCGACGCCAACCACATGCACAGGGCGAAGCAGACCGTCGACGAGCACTACGGCAGCAGGGACTGCGCTGAGTACGGTGATTTCCGCGATCTGATCGCCCGCGACGACATCGACATTGTCCAGATCACGACCCCAGACCACTGGCATGCAGTCATCGGGGTCGCCGCGGCAAAGGCAGGGAAGGACATCTACGGGGAGAAGCCGATTACACACAGTCTGCGAGAGGGTCGGACGCTCTGCGATGCCGTTGAGCGATACGGTCGCGTCTGGCAGACGGGGAGCTGGCAGCGGGCGAGGTCGAACTTCCGCTTCGCCTGCGAGCTCGTTCTCAACGGACGGATCGGAACCGTACGCCACATCGAAGTGGGCCTGCCCCAAGGGTACAGCGTCGGTGGCGATGAAGGGGACACCGTGACGCAGCCTCCCCCCGGGCTGGACTACGACATGTGGCTCGGCCCGGCACCGTGGGCTGACTACGTCCCTGCTCGGGTTCATTGGAACTGGCGCTGGAACCTCGAGTACGGCGGCGGGCAGCTCCTGGACTGGGTCGGCCACCATGTCGACATCGCCCACTGGGGAACGGGGATGGACACCACGGGACCGATCGAGATCGAGGGGGTCGGTGAGTACCCCTCTACCGGCCTGTGGAACGCCGCCTCGCGATACCGGCTCGATTCCAAATACGCCAATGGCATCACGATGACCATAGCGGGAGGTCATGCCGACATTCGCAGTGGCACGAAGTGGATTGGCGACGATGGCTGGGTCTGGGTTGATCGGGGTGGAATCGATGCGCACTCCGCGTCCCTACTGCGCGAAGTATTCAGTGCGAAAGAAACTCATCTCCAGCGAGTTGAAATCTCCAGCGAGAGCGAAGGTCACACCCGCAACTTCTTGGACTGCGTCAAGACGCGCGCGGAGACTCTGGCCCCCGCGGAAGTCGCCCACCGCTCGGCATCACCGGGTCATCTGGGCCAGATCGCCATGCTTCTGGGGCGGAAGATCCGATGGAATCCAGACACCGAGGAAGTCATCGGCGACGAAACCGCAACGAGAATGCTGGGGAACGCCCTGCGCAGCCCGTGGCACGTGTAGAGCCTTGGAATCGAGAAGCTTGGACCATAAGAACCTTGGACCACAGCTGAGAGTGAAGAGGACCAACCAACAAATGATGACCATCATGAACAAGATGCACACGCGCGGCCTGTTCGTATTCCTTGCGGTCGTCGCGGTAGGGGTCGTGGCCGGCCCTGCAGCCGCAATCGACCCTCAGCCGCAACAGGCAGGCACTTTCGCCTTCGAGGTCACAGCGATTCTAGAGAGGATCGCTGTCTATGACTACGGTGACAGCCGCGAGCCTCTTTCGGAGCTCAGACAGCTCGTGCAGGCCAATCTCGATTTAGAGGCCGCAAGGCAGCAGATCGAGCAGGCGATGATCGAGCTTCTGGCTTCCGACGCTACCTTTGCCGGAAAGCAGTTCGTATCCGAGCAGCTCAGCATCATCGGTACGGCGGCCTCCGTGCCCGTCTTGACGACCCTGCTCTCTGATGAGCCGGTATCGGATGTTGCGCTGTTCGCCCTGCAACGGATTCCCGGCCCGGACGTAGATGCGGCCCTGCTCGGGTCGTTGGCAAGCGCCGATCGCATGAGCCGTATCGCCATCATCAACACTCTGGGCGAGAGGCGGGCAAAAGGCGCCACCGCAGAGCTCGAAACTCTGGTATCCGGTGATGATGATGATACCGCCAGCGCCGCTGCCGTTGCCCTGGGCAAGATCGCGAATGCAAGCGCGCTGGCCGTGCTTGATGCCGCGCGCGGCGGCACGAGCGGGAGCGTGCGGCGGGCCGTGATGGACGCATACCTGGCCTGTGCGGACGGACTGCTGGCAGAAGGAGACGCCGCAGGTGCGGCGGGCATCTATCGAGAGGTCTACGAAGAAGAAGAATCGACCCGGATTCGCGTGGCCGCGCTGCGGGGTCTCGTTCTGTCCGATGCCGACAGCGCTGTCGCTACGATTCTCGCGGCCCTCGAGAGGGATAACCAGCAGATCCAATCTGTCGCCGCGGGTCTGGCCAGAACACTGCCGGACACCGCCGACCTGGCGAGCATCAGTGTCGAGCTGGCGAACTTCTCGGACCGGACGCAGATCCAGTTGATCTCGGCCTTTGCCTACCGCGAAGAAGCTGCTGCCCATGCGGCTGTGTTGGGGGCGACCAAGCACCATGACCCGGACGTGCGGGCCGCGGCGCTGGCGGCACTGGCCAGGATCGGCGACGAGTCGGACATCGACTTGCTGGTGGAGGTTGCCATCTCGGGCCAGCCGGCCTCCAACCAGGAGACCGCCCGCGCGAGCCTGAACCGTATGCCCGGTGCGGAGATCGACACATACATGATCGCGGCAATTCCGGAGGTAGAAGCCGTGGCCAGAGCCGAGCTCGTTCGCAGCCTGGGCGAGCGCAACTCTGCGGGCGCCATCGACGTGTTGCTGTCCACTGCGACCGACCCGGATCAGGGTGTCCGCAGCGAGTCCTTCAAGTCTCTGGCCATCGTCGCGGGGCCCGACCGAGTTGACGACCTGATTCAGCTCTTGATCAACGAAAAGGACAGCGGAACGCGCAACGAGGCGGAGAGAACCTTGGTGCTTGTCTCACAAGAGATCGACGGTACTGAGCAAGCCGGCCCGGTGTTGGCCGCTCTGCCGACGGTCAGCGACCTGGACGCCAGAAGCTCGCTCATCGAGGTGCTCGGACGCATCGGTGACGCGAGTGCGTTGATTACCCTGAGAACCGAGCTCGCCGGCGATACCCCGGAGTACCGGCGTGCCGCGATTCTGGCGCTGTCGTCTTGGCCCGACGCGGGTCCTTCCGAGGAGCTTCTGCAGGTAGCGGAGTCCTCGGATAGCCAGGTCGAAAGAGTCCTGGCCCTGCGGGGCTATATCGAGCTGTCGCGGATCGAGAGCGATCGCCCCGACAGCGAGTCGATCGATCGGTTCCAGACCGCGATGAGCCTTGCCACGGAGACGAGTGAAAAGAGGATGGTCCTGGCGGGCCTGGGGGAGGTTTACTCCGTAGAGGCACTCGAGGTAACGGTGCCGTACCTCGATGATCCTGAGCTCCGGCCCGAAGCCGAGGCCGCGCTCCTGCGACAAATCGCCAGTATTCGCGGCGAAGACGACGAGCGTATGACAAGGCTGATGGACGCCGGGCTGCGCGAGGACCTACAACGAATACTCGAGGTTTCCGAAAACGAGAGGCTGCGCATGTGGACAACCGAGCTTCTCGAACGGGGCCAATAGAGGAGACTTCCATGCCAAGGCCGGTCACACTGTTCACGGGACAATGGGCTGATCTGCCCTTGACGGCGCTCGCGGAGAAGGTGAGCGATTGGGGCTTTGATGGCCTCGAGCTCGCCTGCTGGGGTGACCATTTCGAGGTCGACAAGGTGCTCGAGGACGACGGTTACGTGCGCGCCAAGCGCGACCTGCTGGAACAGCATGGCCTTTCCTGCTTTGGGATCAGCACCCACCTGGTCGGGCAGTGTGTCTGCGACCCGATCGACGCCCGCCACGAATCGATCCTGCCGCCCCGCATCTGGGGAGACGGTGATCCCGAGGGCGTGCGGCAGCGCGCCGCCGAAGAGGTCGAAAACACGGCCCGGGCGGCGAAGCTTTTCGGCGTCGATATCGTCAACGGCTTCACCGGCAGCAGCGTTTGGGCGAAGCTCTACTTCTTTCCTCCCACCAGCCAGGCGGACATCGACGTGGGCTACGTGGACTTCGCCGACCGCTGGCAACCGATCATGGGCGTCTTCCAGGAGGAGGGGGTGAGGTTCGGGCTCGAGGTGCATCCCACGGAGATCGCCTACGACCTGATTACCGCCCGCCGGGCGCTGGACGCGATCGACAACCATCCCGCCTTCGGCTTCAACTTCGATCCGAGCCACTTCGTGCACCAGTTCATCGAACCGGCCACATTCATCGACGAGTTCCCCGACAAGATCTTCCACATGCACGTGAAGGACTCGCGCGTGCAGCTCGACGGCCGCAACAGCATCCTCTCGTCGCATCTCGATTTCGGCGACCCGCGCCGCGGCTGGGATTTTGTCTCGCCGGGACGGGGCGACGTCGACTGGGACCTGATCATGCGCGCCCTCAATCGCATCGGCTACGCCGGACCGCTGTCGATCGAGTGGGAAGACAGCGGCATGGACCGGGAGTGGGGCGCACGGGAAGCGTTGGATCTGGTGCGCAGCCACGACTTCCCCGCATCGAATGTCGCCTTCGACGCTGCCTTCGGCGACGACGAATAGCAGGCCTGGACTAAAGCGTTACCCAGGCGCCCTTGTCGTTACTGCTTTCGACCGCCTTGGTGATGAAGTAGATACCCGCGCGGCCGTCCTCGACATTCGCGTACTTGGAGCCATCACAAACGACAGGCTTGCCGTCCAGGTAGGTTCGAACGTCGTCCTCGAAGCACCGGTGCAGCCTTGCGTAGGCGTCGTGGAAGGCTTCAGGGTGCCCGGAGGGAATCGTCGGCTCGGCCATCAGGTCGTCGGGTAGGTCCTGCAGGAACCCGTCATTCGCCGCAACGGCACCACGCCAATAGACGCGGTCGGGCTGATCCGGCAGGAGAATGGTGAGCTGTTCGGACTCCTCCTGCCTCCAGATGAGCGTTCCCTTCGTACCGTTTACCTCGATGCCGAGGTCATTTTTGTGGCCGATGGCGATCTGACTGGCTCGAACCAGAGCCTTGCCGCCGTTCGACAGTGTGCACGAGGCGACGAAGTGATCATCGAGCTGTCGCTTCTCAACGAAGGTAGTGAGGGAGGCCTGTAATTCCTTCACTTCGAGGCCTGTGACATAGCGAAGCTGCATGAGGGCGTGAGTGCCGATGTCGCCGCCGCAGCCGCTCAACCCCGCCTGCGCGGGATCCACTCGCCACTCGGCCTGCATTACACCCATGTCCTCCGTGCGTTCGCTGAGCCAGCCCTGGATGTAGTAGCTATCCACCCAGCGCACTTCACCGAGCAACCCGCTTCTCACGATGTGGCGCGACAAACGAGTGGTCCAGTGTCCCAGGTAGGTGTGAGCGACGCCGAAGGGAATGCCCGTTTCCTTGACCTTTTCGACCAGCCTGTCCGATTCGTCGAGGGTGAGCGTCATCGGCTTCTCGCAGAAGACGGGGATGCCCGCTTCGAGACACTTCATCGCGGGATCGAAGTGGACGTTGTTCGGTGTGACGATGACGGCGTAGTCGAGGCGTTCGCCGACCGGCTTGCCCTTCTGGTCCGCGATCATCTCGTCGTAGCTGCGGTACCCCCGCAGGGGATAAGGCCAATTCTCGGCCTCTTCCATCGCGACCACGGGATCGGGGTGCAGCGCGGCAGCCACGACCCGGCGCGTGCCGTCGAAAAAGATTGCCCGCTGGTGGGGTAGGGCGATGAACGCGCCCCCGCCTCCACCGACCAGTCCGACGTTCAGCGGTCTCTGCGACATGAGTCCTGCGTCCTTTCTGGCCCTTCGATTCGATTACCACACTCTACTAGCCACGGGCGGGGGCTTCCCCGCGCCCGCGGCAGTAGCGCGATGAAGATTCGGGTTACCTTCCGCCCCTCCGGGGTGCCGCCGGCTGGTTTGGCCTGGTCGGCGGGTTTTCCTCCAGCATGCGCATGACCTCGGAGATCGCGCGCTCGAGTTGCGGGTCGGTGCCCTGCGCAAGCTGCGACGGGTCGTCGATGACCTCGATGTCGGGATCGACACCATGACCCTCGATGATCCACTCGCCATCAGTGCTGTAGATACCGAAGGTGGGCACCGAGATCCCGCCGCCGTCGATGAGCGCCGGCGCGCCGGTGTAACCGATGAGGCCGCCCCAGGTGCGGGTACCGATCAGCGGGCCTAGCCCCGCATATTTGAAGAAGAACGGGAAGGCATCGCCGCCCGTGCCACTCCAGCTATTGATCAGCATGACCTTGGGGCCGACGTGGGCCATCGGCGGCCACTGCCAGTCCTTGCCGTCGCGCACACCCCAGTAGCTGTACAGCGGGCGGTTGAGCATCTCGATGAAGCGATCGGGAATCTGGCCGCCGCTGTTGAAGCGCTCGTCGATGATCAGGCCGTCCTTGGTGATCTGCGCGGCCCACTGGCGCATCAACTCGGTCTGGCCGCCGACGCAGGTGTCGGGGACGTAGACATAGCCGATCCGCCCACCGGTTGCCTCCTCGACACGCAAGCGATTGTCGTTGATCCATGCGAGGTGGCGCAGCCGGTACTCGCTGCGGAGGGTATCGACCAGCACCGTACGAGTGCCTTCCATCGACGGTGAGTCGTTGACGGTCAGTTCGACGATCTCACCGGCCAGTCCCTGGAAGGCGGCCCAAGGGTCCTTCGAGGTGTCGATCGGCGTGCCGTTGACGGCGAGCAAGTAGTCGCCCTCGCTGACCTCGACGCCGGGGACGTTCAGCGGCGAGCGCGCCTCGCTATCCCAGGGAGCGCCGTCGTAGATCTTGGTGATCCGGTAGGCGCCGTTCTCGAGGGCGTAGTCCACCCCGAGTAGGCCTACCGCCCGCTGATCGGCACGCTCCACGTCGCCGAGGCCGCGGTTGTAGGTATGGCCGGCGTTGATCTCCCCAATGAGCTCGCCGATCAGGAAGTTGATGTCCCAGCGCGTCACGGCGTCATCGAGCAAGGCGCTGTAGCGCTCGCCGACCGCTTCCCAATCGGCGCCGTGCATGTTCTCGACGTAGAAGTAGTCGCGGAACAGGCGCCACACATCGGTGAAAATCTGCCGCCACTCGGCCACGGGATCGACGATCATCGTCATCTGGTCGACCGGCAGGGGCGATTTTGGCTTCTGACTTGGCGCCACGTTGATGATCATGAAGCTACCACCGCTGACCATGAGGATCTTCTTGCCATCGGCCGAGACGGTAAAGCCGTCGGCATCGTCGATGATGGTGCTCTCCTCGCGCTCCGCCAGGTCGTAGAAGACGATCGGGGTCTGGCGGTCGGAGGATCCGGTGCGTGGCATGCGCCGGTAAACGACCTTGCCGGGCACCGCAAACATCTCCCCGTAGTTGCCGGCCTCGGGCGGCAACACGACGAGGCGGCTCTCGAAGCCGTCGAGGTCGATCTCGACACCTTCGTCATCCTCTGCCTCTTCCTCACCTTCCGCGGCTTCGGCTTGCTCTGCCTCACCGGCGCCGGCTTCGGTCTCCTCACCAGCTTCCTCAGTCTCGTCCTCTTTTACCTCTTCCTCATCGTTACGCGGCGCCAGAGGCGACGGCACGTCCGCGCGCAGCGGGACGGCCGCGATCTGGGTGGAGTTCGCGTAGATCCAGGTGGAGTCGAAATCACCGTACAGCGCCGACATGTTGCGGTTTGTTTGCAGGAAGAGGTAGTCGCCGTCGGCACCGAACACCGGGTTCATCTCACCGTAGAAGCCGCTCGTGACCTGATGGCTCCGGCCGCTCTGGGTATCGAACAGGAACACGGCCGGGTGACGATTCTCGAGCCCGCGCGAATATGCCATCCAGCGGCTGTCGGGCGACCAGCTCACCTCGAAGCCCGCGAGCGCGCCATGATACATCCACAACCCCTGGTCGACCTGAGTCAGCTCATCGGCCTCCATGTCGTAGATCCAGATCTTCATGGCCTGGTCGATGAAGGCGAGCTTTTCGCTGTCGGGTGACCACTGCGGCGTGTAGCGGAAGCCCTCGCCCATCGAGGTGAGGGTGCGCGCCTCAGCGGAGCCGTCGGCGGCCCGCACAGTGAGCTCGTACTCGCCGGATGCATCGGAGAAGTAGGCGATCCACCTACCATCGGGGGACCAGTTGGGGGAGCGATCGGCGACGCCGGAAGAGCGCGTCAGGTTGCGCACCGGTCCATGCTCCGCGGGCACGGTGAAGATGTCGCCGCGGGCCTCGAGCACCACGCGCTTGCCCGTTGGCGAAATCGTGCCGCCGGCGATCATGCCGGCCACGCTCTCGGAACGCGGCTTCAGCGTCGAGCGATCGGTGAGGACGTCTACGGTTACTTCGCGCGTGTCTTCGGTGCCGAGGTCCAGTAGATACAGGCGGCCTCCCGCCTCGAAGACAATATCGTCGGAGCCGATGGCCGGGAAGCGCACGTCGAAGTCCTCGAAGTGTGTCACCTGGCGCGTCGCGCCGCCGTCCATGTCGTAGGCCCAGATGTTGGCCCGCATGTTGTCGTCACGGTCCGAGAGGAAATACATGGTGGAGCCGTGCCACATGGGGTGGGCGTCGTTGGCGTCGTTATCCGTGATGTTGCGGGCGCTGTAATCCTCGAGATCGAAGAGCCAGATGTCGGGTGCCGTGCCGCCGCGATAGCGTTTCCATGTGCGAAAGTCGCGAGTGATCGTCTGGTATGCGAGCGTCGATTCGTCGGGCGAGATGGAGCCGAACTCACCGTAGGGAACCGGCAGAAGCTCGGGCATGCCGCCGCTCGCCGGGGCCCGATAGAGCTTGCTGTAACGATTTTTTTCGCTCGCCATGCCGCTGGCGTAGAGGATGGACTCGCCATCCGGATACCACTCGAGCATGCGGTCGGGCATGGGGTGGTGGGTGATGCGCTCGACCAAGCCGCCGAAGGTGGGCACAACGTAGATGTCGCTGTTGCCATCGTAGTTGCCGGTGAAGGCGATCTTCGACCCATCCGGGGAAAAGCGCGGCAGGGACTCCTCGCCGGCGGGCGTGCTGAGCCGCTGCGCGGTGCCGCCCGCCTTCGGGACAATCCAGATGTCGCCGGCGTAGACGAAGGCGATGTGCGTGTCTGATACGTCCGGGAAGCGCAGCATGCGCGCGTCGATCTGCGCGTCCGCGGACGGAACGATCGCGACGACCGCGAGGGCAAAAATGAGGATCACCATCATGCTCTTGATGCGGAGCATTCCGACTCTCCTGTTGAGTCCGGACTTCAGAAATCCGGGTTACTTGAACTTGCTTCGGAAAGTGTCCGTATAGGGTCGCTGACTCTAACTCTGGATAAGAGCTCGTTTGTGGCTGCTGACTCTAGCTCAGGGTAGGAGCAACGACAGAATCTACCAAATATGAGAACGTACGGTGTAGCTGGCCTGCATGTTTCGCCGCGGAACACCCCATGGGGGCGCCGGACGCACCCACTGCTGCTGGCCCAGGCCGGGGGGCGCCCCGGCCGTCCCGAGCGCCTCGGCCAAATCATGAGCAAAATCCATTTCAACCTACTCTTCGCGGTGAGCCACACCGACTTTCATGTGACCGATTCCCTCGGCGCGAGTCCTTATAACAACAGGATCCACAAACATCGCTGGAATCTGTCAAAAAAGCGAGTGTTGAGTCGCCATTATTCTGCCGGAGCGGAGCCTAAAAAGGACCGCGCGGTCTTGGTTGCAACGATCTGGAGCATATGTAGAATACGCAGATCCGCTTAACACTCTTAATCAAAAAACCTTAACCCAGTTAACGATTTGGACGAGTTTCGTATGCCCGAAAAGACAGCGGCTCGCTCTAAGCTTTCGATCGAAGGCATCATCCTCGGGCTGGCTATCGGCCTGGTAGGGATCGTTGGTGTCTACTACGGCAGCAACAACTGGCGTGCCCCGGCTCTCGCTTCGCAGCACGGCGCCGGCATCGACGCCATGATGTTCTACCTGGTGGCCACCACTGGCTCGATGTTTCTCATTGGGCACCTGATTCTCGGCTATCTCATCTGGAACGGCAGCCGGCAGGAGAAGGTCACCCTCCGGCTCGCCAGCCCCAAAACCGAGAAGTTCATGTCGATTGCGCTGGGTGTGCTCATGGCCTTGATCGCCGAGGGTGGCGTGGTGGCCATCGGCATGCCGGTGTGGGACGAGTACTTCATGGCGGAGACGCCTGAGGAAGCCCTGCAGATCGACGTTTTCGCGCAGCAGTTCGCCTGGAACGTGCGCTATCCGGGACCCGACGGCATCTTCGGGCGCGTCGATGTGAGTCTCATCGATGAGATGAGCAATCCCATGGGAATCGACCGCTCCGATGCTGCGGCCATCGACGACGTTGTCGTGATCAACCAGTTCTTCGTCCCCGTCGACCGGCCCGTGGAAGTGACGCTGCGGTCGCGCGACGTGATTCACAGCCTTTTTCTACCCAACTTCCGCGTGAAGCAAGACGCGGTGCCGGGGATGAGCATTCCTGTTGTCTTCGTTCCGACGGAAGAGGGTAGGTTCGAGGTCGCCTGCACCGAGCTTTGCGGGTTGGGCCACTACCGCATGATGGGATTCTTCAACGTTCTCTCGCAAGGGGAGTTCGACGACTGGCTGCAGCAGCAGTACGCCGGCAACTGATATTTCAGGGAGAGCGCTCCGGCCACGAGTTGATGGCACGCGAGCATGGCTCCATAGCAACTTGGGTTTGTGGAGGATCGGATGTCTGAGGAGAATCTGAGCTTCATTCGCCGCTACATCTTCAGCCTCGATCACAAGGTCATCGGCATTCAGTACATCGTCACCGGCCTTGTGATGGCGTTGATTGGCGGCTTTCTGGCGACGCTGATTCGCCTGCAGTTGGCCTTTCCCAGCCGCCAGTGGCCGATGCTGGAGGCCCTGCTGCCGACCGGCTACATGGGCGGCATCATGGCGCCCGAGTTCTACCTCGCCACTGTCACCATGCACGGCACGATCATGGTGTTCTTCTTCATCTCTTTCGTGCTGGTGAGCGGCTTCGGCAACTATCTGGTGCCCCTGCACGTCGGCGCCGACGATATGGCCTTTCCGTTCCTGAACATGCTCTCGTACTGGATTGGCTTCCTCTCCGCCATCACTCTGATCCTGTCGTTCTTCGTTGAGGGTGGCGCGGCCGCTGCCGGCTGGACGGCCTACCCGCCGTTGAGTGCCATCGCGAGCGCCATTCCGGGCTCGGGAATGGGGCAAACGGTCTGGCTGCTGTCGATGGCCCTGTTCATCGTTTCCTTCACGATGAGTGGCCTGAATATCGTTACTACGGTCTTTACCCAGCGGGCGCCCGGCATGTCGATGATGCGCATGCCTCTCACCGTGTGGTCATACTTCTTCTCGGCGATCATGGGCCTGCTGGCATTCCCGGCTCTGACCGCGGCGGCCATCATGCTGCTGTTCGATCGCCACCTGGGCACGAGCTTCTTCCTGCCGAGCAATCT
>JAUWTE010000073.1 GCA_030609765.1 Acidobacteriota bacterium | reverse complement strand
TGCTGGCCAGGTAAATCGCGTAGCCGCCGGGAGGGAGGCAAGAACCCCGAAGTATCGGCGACTACTCGGTGGTAGGGCTGGGCGACACCTGGGGGCGTTCAGGAGGCGTTCACCCGGATAGGGCGAGCGCAGCGAGTAGCCTCCTGAACGCCCCCAGGTGTTGCCCAGCCCGGGATAAACGGAGCGCAGCGAAGTAGGCAGGTGGCTCCCCGCGACCGCAGCAGTAGCGTGATGGGAAACGCGGCCTAGTGGAGCTGGGTGTCGACGACGCGACCTTCGGCGTCGAGCCGGACGATGAGGTCGAAGGGTCGCCGTGCCTCACCTACTCCCGGCAGGTTGAAGCGCAGGTCGTAGAATTTCACGACCTGCCCGCCAGGCTCGCGCTCGACTGTCACGACCGGAAAGCGAGCGAACCACTCGTATAGCTGAGCGCGCTCGCGCAGGGGGGGATTGTCGCCGTCCCCGAGATCCTCACGTCCATCATGGGAGGTGAGCTTGGGAACTTCAGCGAACTTGATGTCAGCGGAACGGGCGCTGCCCAGCTCGATGTGCGCCTGAAACCAGGTGTCCTCGGTTTCGACTATGCCTGTCCACTTGAGAGGTACGAAGGGCGCCGGCACGACAGCGACTGTCTGTATCCCCTCGATGTCTTGGGCCACGGCCTCAGCCGCAACCGCCTGTCGGGCGGCCCAGTGCAGCCCGCCGCACATGAGGATGTATCCGAGAGCCATGGCGATACTGGCCTTCGCCACCATGCGGGGATATCGACGCAGCCAGTAGGCAGCCAGCACACCACCGATGAGAATACCCGTGAGCGTGGGGTCGACGGTCCACAGCCAATCGAGCGTGTAACGCCTGAAGCTGAAAGGCCAGAACAGCATGGTTCCGTAGGAGGTCAGCAAGTCGAGAAACGTGTGGATATACACCCCGGCCAGGGTCAAAACGAAGACCCGTCTTCGGGGAACGCCTGGAAACACCCTCGCGAAGATCAATGCCAGTACGAAGGCGAACGCCGCCCCTCCGAGAAGCGAGTGGGTGAAGCCACGATGGTAGCGCAGGAAAGCCATCGGATCGCCGGTCAGCTCCACGACGGCGTCGAGATCGGGAGCCAGCGCGAAGGCTGCCATCATGATGACACCACGGCGCTCGAGCTCAGGCGGCAATACACGATTGGCGAGGCCCATGCGGGCCACCAGGCCACCTGCCAAGGCGTGTGTAATTGGATCCAAGAGCTTGCTCCGTCGACGTGATACGGGGGGCGATCCCACCGGCGGTGATCGTCGGCCGCCCTGCGATTGGGGAAAGACGCCCAAGGGGAGTTATCGAATCGCCGCAAGGGTAACTCATGTGGCCACCTATGCGAAGACCTAGCCAGGATACGACGCGAAGTGAGCTACTGCACTGCCCGACGTGAGCTATACCCGCGCTGAACTACGTCGAGAGCCTCTCCCTGACGGCCTCGCTGGCCGCACGACCGTTGATCTTGCCACGGTATCGCTCCATCAGCGACCCCATCACGTTGCCCATGTCGGCCATGCTGCTCGCGCCCAGCTCGCCAATCATCTCATCGACCGCTGCAGCCAACTCGTCACCAGAAAGCATCTGGGGCAAGTAGACCTCGAGCACGTCGATCTCGGCTCTCTCGTCGGCAGCCCTTTCCTCTCGCCCTCCGGCTGCGAACTGCTCAGCCGCCTCCTGGCGCAGCTTCACCCCTTTGCGCAGCGCCTCGAGGATCTGATCATCTTCGAGCTCCTCGCCGGCGGCGATCTCGCGATTGTGGATGTCGGCCAGAGCCATGCGCAGTACGCTCACTGTGACCTTGTCACGACGTTTCATGGCCGCTTTCAGGTCCTCTCGGAGACGCTCGAGCATGGTGTCACCTGTGCAGTCTGGATGGGCGAAGTAACTCGGTCATTGTAGGAGCCCATCCGGCGAGGAACAACGCTCCTTTGAGCATCTCAGGGGAAGGCAGGCTAGACTCGTAGCCTATGGACCGCGCATATCCAGATCGAGCTCTCTACTACAACGGCGTCGCCAGCGTCCGGTACATCGTGCAGTGCATCCTGACTGCCCTGTACACCGTATTTTTTGGCGGAGCGGCCTTGGTGATCTCGCTCCTCGACCGCCGTGGGCGGTGGGTGCACGGGTGCGCGCGCAACTGGGGCGCCTCGATTCTCGCCGCCTGCAAGGTACGTGTCGCCGCAGAAGGAGTGGAAAAGCTCGATCCGTCTCGCTCCTACGTGGTGATGTCGAATCACCACAGCCTCTTCGACATCCCGACGATGCTCACCACGATGCCCTTCCCCTTCCGGATGCTGGCCAAGGCATCGCTCTTCAAGATTCCCTTCATGGGCTGGTATATGTCGCGTGTCGGGTACATTCCGGTAGAGCGAGAGGACCCGCGTCAGGCTCGGCGTAGCCTCGAGGAGGCGGGGCGCCGCGTTGCCTCCGGCATCTCGGTCTTGGTCTTCCCTGAGGGCACCCGAAGCCCGGAGGGAAAGGTGCGGCGTTTCAAGCGTGGCGGCTTCAATCTGGCACGAGCGGCCGGAGTTCCCGTCGTACCCGTGGCAGTCATCAACAGCGGGCGCCTCCTACCCCGGGGCTCTTGGCATGCCGATCCGGGCGTTATCCGAGTGCTTGTCGGAGACCCTCTCGACCCGGCGGAATACTCCGAGCCCATGGCACTGGAGAACGCCGTTCGCGAAGCTGTGGTCGCGCTCAAGACCGGCGTCGGGGAACAGTCCTGAGCATGCGTTTCGGGGCTCATATGTCAATTGCGGGAGGCATTCAGCGCGCGGTCGATCGTGCGGTCGAGGTCGACTGCGAGACCTTGCAGGTTTTCACCAAGTCGGCCCGCCAGTGGGCCGCACGGCCGCTGGACGATGACGAGGTCGAGGCCTTCCGCAGCCGGCGAACCGATGCGGGGATCGATCCGGCGGTGGCGCACGCCTCATACCTGATTAACCTGGGCTCGGCCGACAATGACCTCTGGGAGCGCTCGTGCGATAGCTTCGTGGTCGAGATTGACCGCTGCGCCCGGCTCGGCCTCGACGGTATCGTGATCCACCCGGGAGCGCATGGCGGGGACGGAGAACAGGCAGGGCTGGATCGGGTGGCCGAGGCGCTCGAGAGCGTGATCGAGAGAGCCCCCGCGGGACCTCGTGTCCTGCTGGAAACGACCGCTGGTCAAGGAACCGCCCTCGGAGGACGTCTCGAGCACCTGCGCTGGTTCCTCGACAGGTTGGGCAGCGAACGACTGGGAGTCTGTCTCGATACATGCCATCTGCACGCGGCGGGTTATTCGCTATCTTCGCCCGCGGATGTCGAAAGCAGCCTCACGCAGATCGAAGCGGTCATCGGCTTTGAGAACGTCTATGTAATGCACTGCAACGACTCCCTCGGCGAGGCGGGATCGCACCGCGACCGTCATGCGCACATCGGCGCGGGCACCATCGGCGAGGAGGGATTCGCCGCACTGCTGACGGATCCTCGCCTGCACGCGATGCCAGCGGTTCTCGAGACGCCGAAGGACGAGGCGGGCGACTGGGACCGGGCGAATCTCGCACGGCTACGGGCACTGCACTGCGGAGATAGCATCCTGCCGCCCATGGCCGGATCATGAACGTACCGCCTCCTGACCCGGCCGCCCTGCGCGAAGAGAATCTGCGCATGCGGCGCATGCGCTACCTGATCGCGCTCACTACGGCGGAGCTCATGCAAAGCGATCACGGCCTCAGCGAGGCCGAGGCAATCATCGAGCGCACCCGGCGCGCGGTGCTCTCCATGTTCCCGGGCAAGGAGAGCACCTTCGAGCTCATCTACCGACCTCGCTTCATGCGCATCCTGCGGGAACGCTTCGGCTCACCCTCCGGGGAAACACTCCATTGATCCCGCTTCGCGACGAGAATCCGACCCAGACCACACCGTGGGTGACGCGGGCTCTTGTGGCCATCAACGTTGCTGTCTTCGTTTATCAGACAACCTTGTTGGTCGGCCGCGGAGAGCCCGTGTACCTCGGCTTCGTGCAGGGCCTCGCTCTGCGGCCGGACTTTCTACTTTCGCCCACCCTGTGGGCATCCATGCCCGTGCCAGCGCCGCTGACGATATTCACCTCCATGTTCGTTCATGCCGGCCTCTGGCACCTGCTCGGCAACATGCTCTACCTGTGGATCTTCGGCGATAACGTCGAGGATGCCATGGGACATCTGCGCTTTCTGGTCTTCTACCTGCTCTGTGGCCTGGCGGCTGCGCTCACACAGGTGATGTTGTCGCTCGGTAGTGACACACCGATGGTGGGTGCCAGCGGGGCGGTCGCCGGCATTCTGGGTGCCTATCTCGTACTGCATCCCGGGGCGCAGGTGCTGACCCTGGTATTCCTGCTCGTCTTCATTAGAGTCATGTACTTGCCGGCCATCGTCCTTCTGGGCATTTGGTTCGCCCTGCAGATCATCTCTGCGGTTGGCGGCGGGCCGGGCGTTGCCTGGTACGCGCACATTGGCGGGTTTGTTGCGGGGATCATCCTGGTGGGAGTATTCGTCACGGGGAAGAAACCGCAGCGGCCGGCCGAGGCCGGTCATCGACGGCGGTCACTGATCAACTAGCCTGGATTTCTCAACGGGTCGTGAAGCAAGCGGGCGCAAGGGCCGCGAGCCCCGCGAATCGAGAGAGCTACGAGAATGAATGAAACCCGCATCGCCGCGAGCCATGTTTTCTTCGGGGGGGAGATCGTCACCCTCGACCCGGCAACGTCCTCTCCGGAAGCTCTGGCGATTGGAGGCGGCCGAATACTCGCCATCGGCGATCTCGACACACTCGAGGAGCTATGCGACGCCGAGACGCGGGAAGTCGATATTCGGGGCGCGACGCTGATCCCGAGCCTCAAGGACCACCACCTCCATCTCGTGAACGTGGGCATGTCGTTGCACAATGCCAACCATGGAGAACGTCTCTTTCTCGATTTGCGAGGCGCCTCATCGGCGCGGCAAGTCGCCAGCCGGGTTTCAGAGCGAGCTGCCCGGACCACGGCGGGTGAGTGGATCGTCGGCAAGGGCTGGAACCAACACGACTGGGGCACCAGCATTCTGCCGACGCATCATCTGCTGACTGCAGCGGCCCCTGAGAACCCTGTGTTCCTGGGGCGGGTCGACGCTCACTGCGCCTGGGTGAACAAGCTCGCCCTCGAGATCGCCGGGATCACGGCGTCAAGCCCGGAGATTTACGGCGGCGCCATCCTGCGCACCGGAGACGGGGAACCCACGGGCATCGTGCTCGAGCGGGCTGCGGAGCCACTGCTGGAGAGTATTCCCGCCTACAGCGACAGTGACATCATGACGGCCTTCCGGTTGGCCACTGAGAAACTCGCGGAGAATGGGGTCACCGAGGTCTACGACGCCGGGTTTCTACTCGCTGCCTCTATCGTCAGCATGGGGTGTGATTTCGGCCGCTATCTCGATCTCCTTCGCGATCTCGACGGGACCGATCCGCTGCCCGTGCGGGTGAACCTCATGGTTCCCGCGCCCAGCCCTTTCGTCGATGAGCTGACCGCCAATCCGGCCGCCTATGCTTCGATTTCCTCACGCCTTCGCGTCACTCACGTGAAGCTCTACGCCGACGGCGCATTCGGCAGCCGCGGCGCGGCCCTCAGCCATCCCTTCGCCGATGATCCCAGTGCCCGCGGAGTGTTGCGGATGTCGCTGGATGAGATGGTGTTCGAGACCCGGCGCGCCATCGAAGCTGGCCTCGACATTGCCACTCACGCGATCGGTGACGAGGCCGTGGGTCAAGTGCTCGATGCCTACGAGCAGGTACTCGGCGATGTGCCCGATCTCGAGCCGCGACGGTTTCGCATCGAGCACTTCGGCTACGCCTCTGAAGCCGACATCAACCGCGCCGCAGGGCTCGGTATTCTCCTGGTCACGCAGCCGAACTTCATCGTGCCCGATGATGCGGGAGTGACGATGGAGCAGCGCCGTCTCGGTGACGAGAGCTGTAGTCGAGTGTACCCCTGGCGCACCCTATCGACCCTCGGTGCTCCTCTGGCCGGATCCTCCGACTACTTCAACGAGCCTGGGCCCACGTTGTGGGACTTCTATTCCGCCACCACTCGCAAGAGCCCGGATGGCTACCCCGAGGCGGGGTGGCAGCCGCAGGAACGATTGTCACGAGAAGAAAGCCTGCGCCTGGTGACCACGCTGTTCCCGCCGAGCGGGGCCACGCCCATCGGCGGCAAGCTCGCCGCCGGGGAGGCCGCAGACCTGACCATTCTCTCGGCAAACCCCCTCACCGTCGCAGAGAACCAGATCCTCGATATTCAGGTGCGCGGGACCCTGAGGGATGGTGAGTTCACCTACGCCGCTCCCGACCTCTCTCGGTAGCCTGGATTTCTCAACAGGTGGCGTAGCGAGCGAGTGCGAGGGCGTGTGAGGACAAGGCGCTCGGCGATCCGCGATCGAAGCGGACACGGGTCTATGTGCGATCGTAGCGGAAGTGATCGGCGCTCAGTGGGGTCGGCAGGCGTCCAGTGCGGCGTCGAGGTCGGCGATCAAGTCGGCGACGTCCTCGATGCCCACCGTCAGGCGGACGAGGCCGTCGGTGATACCCATGTAGGCGCGGCGTTCCGGCGGCAGGTGGCGATGCGAGCTCATCACGGGCACCAACGCATTGCTGCCCAGGTCACCAAGCGTGGTCACACGGCCCCACAGCTCGAAGGCATCCATAAGTGTCCGTGCCTCGTCTTCCCCTCCATCGGTGACCTCGAAGGCAACAATGGCCCCATGATCTCCCGACGGGAAGAGGCGCTCGAGGATCTGCCTCTCGCGCGGCGTGTCGCGATGTCCGAGCCCCGGGTAGTGCACCTTGTCGACCGCGTGATGCAGCGACAGATGCTTGGCGATCTCACGCGCATTGGCACATTGCCGTTTGACACGCAACGGAAGCGTCTTCAAGCCTCGGAGGATGAGCCACGCGGTAAAAGGGTCGACAATCGTGCCGTCGAGCGTGCGGCGGGCACGCGCTTTCGCGATCAAGGAGGCGGGGCCTGACAATACGCCCCCGACGAGGTCGCCATGCCCACCCAAGTACTTCGTCGCCGAGTGCGCCACCAACGTGGCAGCATGCTCGATCGGTCGTAGAAGCGAAGGCGGCGTGAAAGTGGCATCCACGACCAGGATCGCACCCGCGTCACGGCTGGCCGGTCCGATCGCATCTAGGTCGACGACCCGGACGAGAGGGTTGGACAGGGTTTCGACATAAACCATCAACGGCTTCTCGTCGCGGATCGCGCCCGTGGTGAAGGGTCGATCAGAGAAATCGACGTAGATGAGCTGCCAGTCGTTCCTGGCGGCAGCATCCTCGAGCCAGACGATCGTCGTCCCGTAAAGGTCACGGCCGGCGAGGATCTTGGCGCCACTGGGCAGGTCTGCGGCGGCAAAGGCACCGGCAATCGCCGACATCCCCGACGAATAGGCGGCACAGTCCTCAGCCCCCTCGAGGTCAGCGACGGTTTGCTCCAGGGCCGCGACTGTCGGGTTGTGGTAGCGGCCGTAGACGTACCCGGGCTGCTTGCCCTGTGTGACCGCCGCGATGGTGGCGGAATCCGGTTGATGGAAGGCGGAGCTGGGAACGATTGGAGTAGCGCTTGGTTCGCCACCGCGGAGTTCGAAGCTCTTGCCGGCACGAGCGGCGCGAGTATCGAAATGCCAATCCCGCGAGGAGGTGTCCGCCGCCGACCTCGGCGCCTGGTTACCGCGACGGTCACCACTCTCGTCTGAGCTCACCTCGTTCTTTGTGCCTCCCTAACCTGCTACCCAGACAGGATTTCAGTCATCGCCTGTCCAATCACCGAAGGACTGTCAACCACGGTCACGCCCGCTTCTGAGAGCGCCTTCATCTTCTCGGCAGCGGTGCCCTTGCCACCCGCGATGATCGCGCCCGCGTGCCCCATGCGCTTTCCTGGTGGAGCGGTACTCCCGGCAATGAAGGAGACGACCGGCAGGGGGTAGTCATCGGCGATAACGGCCGCTGCCTCTTCCTCGGCCGTGCCGCCGATCTCGCCGATCAAAACGACGCCCTTCGTGTCCGGATCTTCGGCGAACATCTCCAGGCAGTCGACAAACGATGTGCCAGGGATCGGGTCCCCGCCGATGCCGATGCTGGTCGTCTGCCCCAGGCCGAGGCGGGTCAGTTGGTCGACAGCTTCGTAGGTCAGGGTGCCACTGCGCGAGATGACGCCAATCGACCCTTCCTGATGGACGAAGCCCGGCATGATGCCGACCTTGGCCTTACCCGGCGAGATCACGCCCGGGCAGTTGGGCCCCAACAGTCTCGTGCCCCGGGACTTGCAGTAGGCCACCACCTCGACCATGTCGAGCGCGGGAATGCCTTCGGTGATGCAAACCGCCAGCCGAACACCGGCGTCGGCCGCTTCCTTGACCGCATCGGCTGCGAAGGCGGGAGGCACAAAGATCATTGCGACATCGGCCCCTTCCTTCTCAACCGCCTCACTCACTGTATTGAAGACGGGAACCTTTTCCTCGAAGAGCATGCCGCCCTTGCCCGGCGTGACCCCGGCTACAACCTGCGTGCCGTACTCGATGCACTGGCTGGTGTGGAACGACCCCTCGGAACCGGTGATCCCCTGCACCACGATACGACTCTCGCCATCAACCATGATGCTCATTGGCTCATCTCCACGGCCTTGCTCGCCGCCTCGTTCAGCGTTTCCGCGAGGGTAAACTCGAGCGAGGACTCAGCCAGCAGTCTCCTGCCCTCTTCTGCGTTGGTGCCCTGAAGTCGAACCACGACGGGCACGTTGACCTCGACCTGGTCGAGCGCCTCGATGATGCCCTTGGCGACCCGATCGCCACGAACGATGCCTCCGCAGATGTTGATGAGCACCGCCTGGAGATCAGGTGCCTTCATCAAGATGCGGAAGGCATTCGCAACCGTCTCGGCCGAAGCGCTGCCACCCACGTCGAGGAAGTTCGCGGGCGACCCGCCCGCGAGCAGGATCTCGTCCATCGTGGCCATCGCCAGGCCGGCGCCGTTGACCATGCAACCGATGGTGCCGTCCAGTGCGTTGTAGGTAAGGTTGTGCTCAGAGGCCTCGACCTCGAGCACGTCCTCTTCCGAGAGGTCGCGCAACTCAACCAGATCCGGCCGCCTGAAGAGACAGTTGTCGTCGATGTTGATCTTTGCATCGAGGGCGACAACCTCGTCGTCGGCCGTAATGATGAGCGGGTTGATCTCCACGAGCGAAGAGTCGAGATCCTGGAACAGCTGTGCCAGCTGCAGGATCACCTTCGCCGCGCCCCGCTGCGGCACGCCGGTGAGGCCGAGACCGTAGGCCAGGCGGCGTGCCTGGAAACCCTGCAAGCCCCAGCCAGGATCAACGAGCTCGCGGAGGATCGCCTCGGGCTTCTCCGCTGCCACCTCCTCGATTGCCATGCCGCCCTCGGACGAAGCGATGACCACAGCACACTGGTTGCTGCGATCGAGGGTGACACCTAGGTAGAGCTCGGTAGCGATATCGGCGCCCGCCTCGATGAGCACGCTGCGAACCTGGACGCCCTCGGGGCCGGTCTGTGGGGTAACGAGCGAAGTCCCCAACATCCCCTCTGTAAAGAGCTCGGCTTCCTCCGGGCTGCTGGCCAGCTTGATGCCGCCGCCCTTGCCTCGACCTCCAGCGTGTACCTGAGCCTTGACGGCGACACGTGAGGCGCCCTTCCCGAACAAGTCCTCGGCTACCGCACGCGCGGCGGCCGGGGTATCAGCGACCCCACCTTCGGGCACTTTGATGCCCTGCTGCTGGAACAATTTTTTCGATTGATATTCATGCAGCTTCATCGGGATGCCATCGGGTTCGGCCGACCACGGTAGACCGCCGCGGCCAGCGTTAGCTTGATTGCCTCTCCTGGCAGGAAAGGCCAGAGCGCCATCCAGAGAGCCTGCTCGAACGGCACCCTCATGAATAAAACGAAATGAAGCAGCCCACAGGTGAACACCAGGGCAGCGGCGCCAGTCATGAGCGCCATGGTGCGAGTCATCGATGCCGGTCGCCCGCCAAGAAACCTCCCCAGCAGAAACGCGGCCAAAATCATTCCCATGACG
>JAUWTE010000169.1 GCA_030609765.1 Acidobacteriota bacterium | reverse complement strand
GCTCTCTTCGACCCACTCCCACAGCTTGTGCCAAACCTCGGGCATGGTTCCCGACGGGTCGTCTTGCAGTCGGCAAGTCGTGACGGCGTACAGGCCACCCTCGAAATCCCATACCTCGACCTCGCCTTCGGAGTCGGCATCCCGGTCGACCCGAATCCAGAGCTCGTATCCGTACTTTCCTCCTCTCGGGGTCGGATTCGGGTTATTGAAACCGAAGATTGGATGGCGATCGAGATCAACTATCAGGCCCCTGGCGTCGGCCCACGCGCTCAGCTTGGCCCACGCGTCCTGCTCCGGAGTCTCGCTAAAACAATAGAAGCTGACGACGCGCATAGGCTCGAGCCTCTCGATCCGCACATCAACCCCAACCATCGCCTCCTCCTTCCTCATGACAAAAGGGGATCCCACTTCTTGTGGAATCCCCTCCCCCCTGCGGCTGTCTGTCACGATCGGCACCGACGGTTTTCTGATTGGCGGAGCCATTCTTATCCAGTTGAGCAAACTTCTCCAGGGTAGATTCGAAGGGTTGGCCCCGAAGTTCTCAAAAGGTCGTCGCTTGCAGGCCGTGGTGGGGGCGATGCGTTCGGTTCGATGCGTTATCTTTGGGATGTCGATTCTTTCTCACGTTGACTGCAGCGCAAGCGGCTTTCCTCCCTGAAACAAGCGAGTCGAGACTCCTCATGGGTCTTCTGCATCTGTACCGTGTCCCCGGTCTTTCCCGAGCCGCCACGCGAGTGCTTCTGAACAGAGTCCAGCAACGCATCGCCCCAGACATCGAGGGAATCGAATCGGAGCTCTGCTTCAACATCGATGCCGGGAGTGCGCTCGCGGAGGACGAGCTGCGTGTGCTCTCGTGGTTGTTGAGCGAGACCTTCGAGCCGGAACAGTTCGGTGACCGCAGCTTGCTCGAGAATGGCGATCCCGAGGGTGAGGCTGCAGATGCGGCCGTCCTCCTCGAGGTCGGCCCGCGCATGAGCTTCACCACCGCGTGGTCCACGAACGCCGTGTCGGTTTGTCATGCCTGCGGCTTGCAGAAGATCCGCCGCATCGAGCGCTCGCGTCGCTACCTGCTTCGCAGCGCCTCGGTCTTGGACGAGGAACAGATCACGGCGTTCCTGGCCGAGGTACACGACCGCATGACGGAGTGCCGGTACCACGAGCCGCTCACGACCTTCGCGACCGGGGTCGAGCCCGAACCGGTGGTCGAGGTGCCCGTCCTCGAGGAGGGACGTGCGGCCCTCGAGCGCATCAACAGGGAGATGGGGCTGGCCTTCGACGAGTGGGACCTCGATTACTACACGCAACTTTTTGCCGAGCGGATGGAGCGCAACCCCACCAACGTCGAGTGCTTCGACATTGCTCAGTCCAACAGCGAGCACTCGCGGCACTGGTTCTTCCGCGGGCGGCTGGTGATTGATGGGAAAGAGGCTCCCGATCACCTGATGGCGTTGATCAAGGCTCCGCTCGACACCAATCCCAACAACAGCGTCATCGCCTTCCGCGACAACTCGAGCTCCATCCGCGGCTATCGCATCCGAACGATCGTACCCGCACGGCCGGGAGAGCCGTCTCCGCTAGCTCCCGCTGATCTCGACTACGACATCATCTTCACGGCCGAGACCCACAACTTTCCCTCCGGCGTAGCGCCGTTCCCTGGGGCTGAGACCGGAACCGGTGGCCGTATTCGTGACGTGCATGCCACCGGCAGTGGCTCCCTCGTAGTGGCCGGCACCTCGGCCTATTGCGTCGGCAACCTGCACATTCCTGGCTACCGGCTGCCGTGGGAAAACGACCAGTTCATCTACCCGGATAACCTGGCGCCGCCGCTGCAGATCGAGATCGAAGCCAGCAATGGAGCCTCCGACTACGGCAACAAGTTCGGCGAGCCGGTGATCAATGGGTACACCCGCTCGTTCGGACTGCGCCTGACGAATGGTGAGCGGCGTGAGTGGATCAAGCCGATCATGTTCACCGGCGGCATTGGCCAGATGGATGCGCGGCATACCGAAAAGGGCCTGACTGAGGAAGGCATGTGGGTCGTGAAGATCGGCGGCCCCGCCTACCGCATCGGCATGGGCGGCGGCGCGGCCTCCAGCATGGTGCAGGGCGAGAATGTCGCGGAGCTCGACTTCAACGCGGTCCAGCGAGGCGACGCCGAGATGGAGCAGAAGGTCAACCGCGTGTTGCGCGCCTGTGTGGAGATGGGCGACGAGAATCCCATCGTCAGTATCCACGACCAGGGCGCCGGCGGTAACTGCAACGTGCTCAAGGAGATCGTCGCGCCGGCGGGAGCCAAGATCGACGTGCGCGCGATTCCTATCGGCGACGATACCCTGGCAGTGTTGGAAATCTGGGGTGCCGAGTACCAGGAGCAGGATGCCCTGTTGCTGCGCCCACGAGACGAACAGCTCTTCCGCTATCTGTGCGAGCGCGAGAAGGTCCCCGTCGGGTTCATCGGGAAGGTCACCGGTGACGGCCAGATCGTGCTGTACGACGAGGTCGACGACACCACCCCGGTAAACCTGGAGCTCGATGCGGTTCTAGGGGACATGCCACAGAAGACCTTCGATCTCGAGCGCGTCATGCCCGAGACCAAACTGCTGGAACTGCCCGCCGACCTTTTAGTAAGGCAGGCCCTCGACCGTGTGTTGCGGCTGTTGTCGGTTGGATCGAAGCGATTTCTCACCACCAAGGTCGACCGCGCCGTAACCGGGTTGGTTGCCCGGCAGCCCTGTGCCGGACCCCTGCAACTCACCGTATCTGACGTTGCAGTGATCGCGCAGAGTCATTTCGGCATCACCGGGGGCGCCACCGCGATCGGCGAGCAGCCCATCAAGGGGCTGCTTTCCCCTCCAGCGATGGCTCGCATGTGCGTCGGCGAGGCGCTCACCAACCTGGTCTGGGCCCTCACCAGCGGCCTCGAGGACGTCAAGTGCTCCGGCAACTGGATGTGGGCCGCCAAGCTGCCTGGCGAAGGCGCCGCGCTGTACGAGGCCGCGGGGGCACTGAGCGGTATCCTGCTGCAGCTCGGCATCGCCATTGATGGTGGCAAGGACAGCCTGTCGATGGCAGCGATCGCACCTCTTCCAGAGGGCGGTGAAGAGATCGTCAAAGCGCCGGGCTCTCTGGTGATCTCCGCCTACGTCACGTGTCCCGACATCACCAAGACCGTTACGCCGGACCTGAAGCTGCCGGGATCAGGCCGCCTCTTGCATGTCGACCTCGGCAACGGGAAGCAGCGACTCGGCGGCTCGGCCCTGGCTCAGGTCTTCGGGCAGGTGGGCGACGAATCACCGGACATCGAGGACGTCGGCATGCTGGGACGCGCCTTCAGTGTGGTGCAGCAGCTTATTGCCGACGGTCTGGTCTGCGCCGGCCACGATCGCAGCGACGGCGGCCTCGTCACCACGCTGCTGGAGATGGCGTTCGCGGGCAACTGCGGCCTCGACGTCGATCTGCCTGCTGAGGAGCCATCCTCGGGCGAGAGTGCCGCCGACGCCATCGCGACGTTGTTTTCCGAGGAGCTGGGCCTGGTGATGGAGATTGCCCCTGAAAATGAGGCACGCGTCCTTGATGCCTTCCGGCGCGCCGAGGTTCCCTGCCAGCTGATCGGCAACACCACCGAAGAGCCCATTGTCCGCATCCTCCTGGGCGGCCAGGAGGTCCTCAATGAGGACATGCGCGACCTCAGAGATCTGTGGGAGGAAACCAGCTTCGAGATCGACAATCTGCAGGCCAACCCGGAGTGCGTCGAGCAGGAGCGTGCCGGCCTGCGGGACAGGATCCGGCCGCCGTACCAGCTCAGCTATACGCCCGAGGCTACGGCACCGGCGATCCTCGAAGCCGCCGAGAAGATCCCGGTCGCCATCGTTCGCGAGGAGGGCAGCAACGGCGACCGCGAGATGGCCTCGGCGTTCTTCACCGCTGGGTTCGAGCCCTGGGACGTGGCGATGTCGGATCTTCAGGCCGGGAGGATCGATCTGGAGCGCTTCCGCGGCGTCGTCTTCGTCGGTGGGTTCAGCTATGCGGACGTGCTCGATTCCGCCAAGGGCTGGGCCGGCGTGATCCGTTTTCACGAGGGCGTCTATCAACAGTTCAAGAAGTTCTACGAGCGCCCCGACACCTTCAGCCTAGGGGTCTGCAACGGCTGCCAGCTTCACGCCTTGCTCGGCTGGGTGCCGTGGCCGGGAATCCCCGATGAGCTCCAGCCGCGCTTCATTCGAAACGCCTCGGGCCGTTTCGAGTCGCGATTCGCCACCGTGGAGATCCGAGAGAGCCCTGCGATCATGCTGCGGGGCATGCAGGGATCGACCCTGGGCATCTGGGTCCAGCACGGTGAGGGCCGCGCATTCTTCCCGGACGAGGAGGTCTTGGGGCGAGTCGAGCAGGAAGGGCTGGCACCGGTCCGCTTCGTCGACGACGACGGCGGGGTGACCAAGAGCTACCCGTTCAACCCCAACGGCTCAGCTCACGGCATCGCCGCGCTATGCTCGCCCGACGGCCGCCACCTCGCCATGATGCCGCACCCCGAGCGCACCTTCTTGAAGTGGCAGTGGGGCTGGATGCCGGAAGACTGGAAGCAGACGCTCGAGGCCTCACCCTGGCTCAGGATGTTCCAGAACGCCCGCGAGTGGTGCGATCGCCAGCGCTAGCCGTTGGTGATCGTGAACTTCACCAGGAGACCCTCGACGAACTGAGCCTCGACGGTGATCCCGGGTTGTTTGAAGGTGGCGTTCACGATTTTCATGCCCGCCGCGTCGCTCTCGCTACGCTCGGCAGGCCTTCCAAGCACGTCGATCACGTCGTCCTCGGTCATGCCCTTGTGGATCGGCAGAAAGCCACCACTGTTGTTCTCGTCGAAGGCGGTACTCGGTGGAGGTGTCGGGTCGGCGTCAGCTTCCGGCGCGTCGGGGCTGTCTGGTCCGAAGATGTCAGGCGGAAACTCCAGCCACTGGCTGAGCGCCCGCATCAGGCCGGCCGGAGTCTTGAGCGCCGCCGGGACGTGGTCGTGATAGTGCACGTTGAAGCGCGAGCCGCCACCCTTCCTCTGCTCCTGAACGCGTGCCTCTTGCTGCTGCTTGGCTATCTGGCTGGTGGCATTGGCGCTCTGCTGCTCACGGCGCCGGCGATCCTTCTCATCTGCTATCTCCGCCTCGATCCGGGCGCGACGCACCGGATCAGTGGTCACCATGAGCTCTGTCTCGAGCTGGCTCTGCTTGTTGCTTTTCGGGATGTACTGACTCGTCACGGAGGCGGTCGCCATGCTGTCCCCAAACGTGCCGAAGCCGCCGCCACCCAACTGAAACTCGATGTGGTCACCTTTGAGCTTGATCTTGGTGATGATCACCTGGTCACCGTTCCTGATCGCGGTGCCATAGTTCTTGATGCGCGACGAGTAATGGTCGAAATCGATGGAAGGACTGTACTCGGGGTGCAGGTCGATGCCCTGCTGTGTGGCCGGCATGTCGATCTTCACCGTCACCATCTTGCCCTCGAAGAACTGCTTCAGGGTTCTCTCATCCTGGGCAACCGCCGGGGTCACCAGCGTGACGACGAGCAAGCAGGAAAGTGCGAGGAACAGGATCGCGAGACGTGGGCTTGTTTCGAGGGCGCGAATCGGGTCAGTCATGACGGGTCTCCTTGTCATGCTGCTGCAAATTGGCGGTGGTGCTGCAAATCAGAGGGCTGCCGAGAACATCTGCGAGTATTCCAACGGATATCGCTACGCTCAAGGGATAGCATGATACGCGAGAATCGGCAGCGTGTTTCCTGCCTGTGAGAGAATCCGCTCGCGCGACCCCCGACCCATCTTAGGAGACCGATCATGACGAAATCATCATTTCTGAGGTCGCCGGCCCCGAGGTCGGCATCCCTCGTGGTCGGCCTGTTCCTCGCTGCGAGCACCACCCCCGTACTGGCAGGATGCGCCCCGAGCGGAACCGACGGTCCTGACCAGGAAATCGAATCGCCCGTGGTTGCAGCTCTCCCGACACACGAACAGCTCGCCAACGCGGCGTATTCCGGCATCTACGACGAGCCCGTCACGCTCACCGACGGTCTGTACGAGGGTGAGCCCTGGGTCGAGGGTGGCAGCGCGCGGCCGCGGGTTCAGCTCATCGACGGCATGTCGGCGACAGGCGACCTCGACAGCGACGGCGTGGAGGAAATCGTCGTCCTGGTGACGGAGATGTCGGGCGGCACTGGAGAGAACCTCTATCTCGCCGTCATGCGTGGTGAGGATGGCGCCGCCGTGAACGTCGGCACCGCCCTGGTCGGCGATCGCATCAAGCTACGGTCCATGGGGATCGCGGGAAGCCGACTCCGGCTGGAGGTCCTGCAGGCGGGCCCTGAAGATGCCATGTGTTGCCCCGGCCAGCTGGCGACCCGCGAGTGGGCGTTCACGGACGCCGGCTTCGCAGAGGTCGCCACCGAGGTCACGGGTCGGCTGTCGCTGGCTGCCCTGGTGGGACCGGAGTGGGTGCTGACCGGCCTCGACTTCCGTGAGCCCGCCCCGGCGGAGCCCGAGATCACAATGGTCATTGCCGAGGACGGCTCGGTGTCCGGCTCATCGGGCTGCAACCGATTCAATGGAAAATTCGAAGAAGGGTCCGAGCTCGGCTCGATTGGCGCCGGGCCCTTCATGTCGACGATGATGGCCTGTGAGCCCGAGATCATGGACCTCGAGCAGCTCTTCCTGCAGCGGCTCGGGAGCGTCACCGGCTTCAGCTTCTGGGTGGGACACCTGACGCTGAGCTGGCAGGGCGAGGATAGCGGCGGGGCGCTGATGTTCG
>JAUWTE010000469.1 GCA_030609765.1 Acidobacteriota bacterium | reverse complement strand
CTTTGAGCCTGCCCTGCGGCTTCGACGATGCGGGCATGCCAATCGGGCTGCAGATCGTCGGCAGGCCGTTCGACGAGGCTACCGTTTTGCGCGCCGGCTATGCCTTCGAGAGTGCTACCGCCTGGCACGAGCGACGACCTACCGTCTGACGCCGACCCGCACCTCCTCCACTCGGCCCCGGCAATCAGGCTTCAGTCCCCAGGTTCGACAGCTTCGCTCTGAGCGCCCGCTCCGTTCCCCTCGTCTTGTCCGTTCCCCTCGCCTTGTCCGCTCCCCTCGTCTCGGCCATTGGTCGGGCGATGCAGGAGCCCTGAGACCAAGTTGTACAGCCAGGCCAGGACCAGCCCCCCGCAGAAACCGTCGAAGGTGAAATACAGCGTTCCGATGAGTAGGTCTCCGAAGGTCCCCGAATTGTCGAACCCCGGGTAGATCGAGGCGATACCCGAGAGCAGCGCATCGCCGTATCCAGGCGCGGCCAAAGCGACAAGACCGACAAGGAAGATGGCGCCTCCACAAATGAGGCCGACCGTGATTCCCATCGCCAGAGGCGAGAGCTTCATGGCTGCTTGTTGCATGGCTGACTCCCCCGTTATCGCGAGGTTACTCCTCGCCGCGTTCGAAGATCAGGAAGTACTGCCACTCCATGAAATCGTACTGCTCGAGGAGGCGAAAGCCGTGCTGCGTCACCTGCTCGATCACACCTTGTGAATCGATACTGATATGCGTCTCCCAGTCGAGCCCGTCGCGCTCGAAGAGGGGGTTCGGCTGCCGCTCCCAGTCAACGATTGCCATCCGGCCGCCGGGTCGCAGTGCAGCGCGTAGCCCCTCCAACATCGGGTGAGGCTGATCGAAATGATGATACGTGTCGCTGATGAATATCAGGTCCACGCTGCCATCTGGGAGCATGGGACTGTCAGCACGGCTGAGAACCGTTTCGACGTTGGTGATGCCGAGCTCTCCGACACGACGCTCGAGATCCTCGAGAAACTCCGGAATGATGTCGACTGCGAGCACCACACCGCCCGGCGCGATCTGGGGCGCGATCTGGCGGGTGAAATAGCCGGTTCCCGCGCCGACATCGGCCACCGTCATGCCGGGCTCGAGGGCGAGGGCGGCCAGGATTTCCTCGCTGTGTTGCCAGGTCTCGCGGTCGTCCTCCTCGAAGGCGCTCATCGCGGCCTCGCGGCCATCAGGCGTGTAGTAGCGGGCGTTCGGGCTCGCGGGATCGACAGGCGCGGAGGTCGGTGACTCGGCTGGGGTATCCGTCGACGGGGTGTCGGCAGCCGACTCGTCGCCCGCCTGCTCCGATGGGGCACAGGCCAGGCAGATGGTGAGGGCAGCCAGGCTGCCGAACGTCAGAAGACTCTGCAGGTATCTCATCCGTTCCTCCGTCTCGGGTGTTCGACCCATGATCGACCGCACCTGTTTATCAAGTTTGCGGGAAAGAAGCGACCACTTCGCGAAACCCGGATTATGGCAGGTTCGTCTTGATATCATGAACATGGTCCCAAACGAGTGCGATCGTGGACACGAAGGCAGAATCTGCGAGACATGAGAACAACACACCGGTCTTTCCTATTTCTCCTCACTCTTCTTTTCCTCTGCGGCTCCGGCTCCGCCGCGGAACAACCAACTCTCCAGAGCGATGAGATTGATGTCTTCATGGAGCAGGTGCTGGAGCAGCGCGAGATTAGCTGGGACGAGCTGTACGACTACGTATTCAGCGAGACCATAAAGCTCGATTTCGCCGGCATGGAAATCGCGGCCATCGAGAGCTTCGAGCACGAATACACCTGGTTCGTGCGCGACGGTTACCTGGTGCGCAGCCCATATCGCATGAATGGCGTCGAGGTCTCGGCAAAGGAGAGGGCCGAGTATGAGAGCGATTGGCTCGGGGACATGCAGGAAGGTGAGCGCAGCACACGCATCGAGCGCGACAGCTTCTTCGACTTCGAGTTTGAGCCGGGCAACTACTTTTTTGCCGGCAGGGAGGTCTTCGAGGGTCGCGAGGTCGTGAAGATCGAGTACTACCCGACGCACCTGTTCTCCGATGAGGGCGACGAGGAAGACGACGAGGAAGACGAGTTCGACAGAGCGTTCGACAAGACCTCGCTGGTCACCATGCTCGTCGTTCCCGAAGAGCATCAGATCGTCAAAGTCACCTTCGAAAACGTCGGGCTGGATTTCCTCCCAGGTCGCTGGCTGGTCCAGGTAGAAGAGATCAAGGCCTCGATGATCATGGACATGCCGATCGAGGGTGTCTGGCTGCCGAAGCTCATCCAGGCCACGGGCCGCATTTCCACGGCCTCGGGCGCGCTCTCGCTGGATTTCTCGCGCGAGTTCTTCGACTACAAGCAGACCGATGTCGGGGCGAAGGTGAGGTATGGCCGTCCCAAGATCAAGGGCTGACATGCGCCGATTGCCCCTCGTCATGGCGGTGCATGTGGCGCGGCTGGTGGTGGTGACCTCGATAGCACTGGTCGCGTTGATGGTGCTGGCTGGGCCCGCTGCAGCGGTGCAGACCGCCGCTGCGGCACAGTCGGAGGAACCACATGGAGGCCAGGAACCGCTCCAGCCGCAGGCTTCTGCTCAGGAGGTCATCGCAGAGATTCGCTTCCACGGCAACCACACGATTCCCGATGAAGAACTGCTCGAAATGGTGGGCGTCAGCGCAGGCGACCCGCTCACAGATGCAATCCTCGCGCAGATAGAACAGCGCCTACGAGACAGCGGCCGTGTGGACTCGGTGGAAATCAACAAGCGCTACCGGTCGCTCACCCGCACCGATCAGGTGGTGCTCATCGTGACCGTGCATGAAAAGGTGTCGGTTGCCCAGAAGCTCATGTTCATGCCGATCCTCTCGTACAGCGATGAGATCGGCTTCACCTACGGTGTCCGCCTCACCACGATCGATCTTCTCGGAGCCGACGAGCGCATCTCCTTTCCTCTCTCTTGGGGCGGCACCAAGCAAGCGGCGGCGGAAGCTCGATTCGAGGTAGATCGCGCGGCCATCTCGGGCATCACCGCCGGCGCGGGCATCCGCCGGATCAAGAACCCCCACTACGACATCGATGACACGCGCGTGGAGGTTTCCGGCGGCGCATTCAAGCGGGCGGGCTCAGTGCAGATCGACTTCGGGGTTGATTGGCAGCGGGTCGACTTCGCCGAGGCCAGCGACGACCTTCTCAACCTGAGCATCGCGGCGAAGCTCGACACTCGACAAGAAGCGTACCTGCCGCGCAACGCCGTCTATCTGGGCGCTGCCTATGACCACCTCAACATTCTCGATAGCGAGCGGCAATACAATCGCTTCACCGCGGATCTCCGAGGCTATGTGGGT
>JAUWTE010000225.1 GCA_030609765.1 Acidobacteriota bacterium | reverse complement strand
TCAGACCTGCACCCTGAGTAGTCAGACCTGCACCCTGAGTGGTCAGACTTGCACCCTGCGTGGTCAAGCTTGCGCCCTGAGCGATGAGCCAGGTACTCAGAAGCATGGAAAGCCAATGTGTCGAGTTCAGAAACATGTGCGGGATTCTCGCACAAACCCATTCGACTCCGCGTCCCGTAATGTGATTCGGCTAATATAGCTCCTCTCGGAGGGCTGCCGCCGCCCGGCGATCGCCTGGCACCAGCTTGGCGACCGGGTTGCCCTTGCCCCCCTGGCCCGGAGGAAACACCATCGCACTCACAGACCTGGAAGAAGAGAGCCGTAGGCCAGAGCGCCTCGACAGGCTGCCGCCGCGATTGCTGCCGGTGCTGTACTTCGCTTTTGGGCATATCTGCCTGGGACTGGCGTTCCTGGCCATGGCCCTGACACCGGAGACGCTCGCCGGGTTCTTCTACCATTCACGAATTCTCGCCGTTGTGCATCTGGTGACGCTCGGCTGGATCAGTGCATCGATTCTCGGTGCGCTCTACATCATCGCGCCCATGGCCTTCCGGATGCAGATTCCGGCCCGCAAGCTCGACTACGCCGCGTTCGCCATGTTCGTGATGGGGGTAACGGGAATGGTCAGCCACTTCTGGCTCGATTCCTACAACGGCATGGTGTGGTCGGCATTGGCGGTGATCGCCGGACTGGCGATCTTCGCCGCCCGGATCGTGCCGCCACTCGTGGCTTCCAAGTTGCCGCCGGCGGTCAAGCTGCATATCGGGCTCGCGTTCTTCAATATCCTCCTGGCTGGAATCGTTGGAGCGTTGCTCGGCATCGAGAAGCTGATGATCAACGTCCTGCCGGGGCAGCAGATCACGAACGTTTACGCGCACGCTCACTTGGCCGCCCTCGGCTGGGCCACGATGATGGTGATTGGCGCTGGCTACCGGCTGTTTCCGATGTTTCTGCCTGCTGCAATGCCCGCGGGTCCGCGCCTGTATGTCAGTGCCGTCCTCCTCGAAGCTGGTGCGTTGGGGCTGTTCGCAACGCTGATGCTGCAGAGTCGATGGGTCATCCTATTCGTTGTGTTGACGATCGCTGGGTTGCTGGCCTTCGCTGCTCAGGTGGTCTGGATGAAGCGCCACCCGCGGTCCGCACCTAAGGCGATGCAAAGGCCGGACTTCGGCATGCTGCACAACATGCAGGCGTTGGCGTACCTCGGATTGAGCGTCGTGCTCGGGCTGGCGCTGGCGATCGCACCTCCACTCGAGTGGAAGCTTCGCGCCGCCGCAGCCTACGGCGTTCTCGGCTTGGTCGGGTTTCTCTCGCAGATGGTGGTGGGAATGAGCGCCCGGCTCTGGCCCATGTTCTCCTGGACGCACAGCTTCGTGGGCTCAGGCTTCGCGGTGCCCCCGCCAACCCCTCATGTCATGCCCGACCGCAGGCTCCAGGCGGTGACGTTCCTGCTCTGGGTGGCTTGCGTCCCTTTGCTTGCCGCAGGGCTGTACTTCCCGGATGTGACCCTCGTCCGTGCGAGCGCCTGGGGTCTGTTCATCGCTGTGATCGCGGAGACGCTGAACAGCGCGCGAGTGCTGCGCTTCGCCTTCGGTTACCGGAAGAAGAAACAGCTCACCACTCAGGATGGTGGCTGAGGCGCGTCTCGCTACGGCTCAAGCGATGCTCGGCGACTAGTCTCCCTCGCCGTTAACAGAGCCTGACTTCTTACGCTGCATCTCGAGCGCCATGTCCGCGATGGAGAGCTCCTTCAGGGAGGTCAGGAACGAGTCTCGAAACTCGCCCCATGTGCTGTGCAGGGGGCAAGGCACGTCATCGCTGCAGACCTCAATGCCGAGAATGCACTCCTCGGTCAGGCGGCCGATGTTCTCCGCGGCCTGCACGATCTCGTACACGGAGACCTCTTCGGGAGGCTTGGTGAGGCGGAAGCCCCCGCCACGGCCGCGAGCCGACTTGAGCAAAGTAGCTCGGGTGAGATCCTGGAGGATTTTCGCCAGGTAGAAGGGAGGAATCCCCTCGGCCTCGGCAATTTCTCCAGCGGCAATCGGCGCACCATCCTTGCAGTTCGCGGCCAGATAAATCATGGCGCGGATCGCGTACTTGCTTGAGTCGGTATACATCATGTCGGTCTTGTCCTTTGACCCGCTCCGCCTCGGGGAGGCTCAACGCTCATTGCTTACCGGATATGTCGAGCTTAGTATCGTATTTACGGCCCTGGCAGTCAATTGCCTGGAGTCAACTTCGATAAATCTACCTCTTTGCGGGGCGCGCCCTCGGCGCCGGGCCGTGGTCGGCTAGCTCGCGCCCAGATGGCTCCGCTTGCGTTCCATCTCTGTCACCAAGTCGGTGACCGTCATGTGTTCGAGGCGACCGAGCAGAGATTCACGGAACGTCTGCCAGGTTTCGTGCATGGGGCAGGGCACATCATCGTTGCACTCCGCGATGCCTAGGACGCAGTCCTCCGTGAGGCGGTCAGTGTTCTCCACCGCCTGGAGAACTTCCATCACGTGGATCTCGCCGGCCGGGCGTTTCAGGAGGAAGCCCCCACCTCGGCCGCGGACGGACTCCAGGATGCCGGCGCGTGCCAGGTCCTGGAGGACCTTGGCGAGATAGTAGGGCGGAATACTCTCGGACTCCGCTACATCTGCTGCCGACACCGGCAGAAGCTCTTCTGGACAAGCCGCCAGATAAGTGATGGCTCTGATGGCGTACTTGCCTGAATCTGTATAGATCATTCCTAGGTCCCTGTTTGCGGCGAGCTTGAGATTATCAACTGAGGACAGTGGCGACACATCATATTCGCATTTCCGGATCGGAGAAAGTGCGAATGGAAAATCGTCGTGAGATAGGTTGCAGCGGATCTCCACTGACTTGCAGTCTGCTGGTGGCAAGCGAGAGCCCGTGAGAGCGCGCTCACGCTGAGTCTGCGGCGAAACGAATGGCTTTTGTGGCAAGCGATTTGAGTCGGATACCTGCTCCATGGTTTAGTTTCCCCATGGTGCGCTTCAGAGATCGAAGGGACGCCGGGGAGAGGCTCGCGGCGGCCCTGACGCCGGTGTTACAGGATGTAACCGACGCGATAATCCTGGGTATCCCGCGGGGCGGGGTCGTGGTGGGCGATATTGTGGCCGACAAACTCGGATTATCGCTCGATATCGTTGCTGTGGAGAAAGTCGGGGCTCCTTGGAATCCAGAGCTCGCCGTCGGTGCGGTGGGTGAGGGCGACGCCCTCTGGCTGGACGAGAGCCTGGTATCGATGCTTGCCCCCGGCAAACTGGATGAGGCCATAGAGCGGGAGCGCCGCGAGCTCGGCATCAAGCTCGAAAGCATCCGCAGGGTGCGATCGCGTCAACCGCTCGAGGGGCGCACCGTGGTCGTAGTGGATGACGGCATTGCTACTGGATCCACGGTTCGGGCAGCCTTGCTAGCCTTGCGAGGGGCGCGTCCTGCAGCCTGCATTCTGGCCGTACCGGTGGGTCCTCCCGAGACGATCGTCGACCTGGCCGGTGTTGCGGACTCACTCGTTTGCCCGATGCAGCCGGCATCCTTCTGCGCGGTCGGGCAGTGGTACGAAACATTCGGGCAGGTGAGCACGCCCGAGGTGCTAGCCATTCTGGAGCGCTACGAGGGTGGGCGATCCTGAGGTGCTTCCTTCCCGGCCTCTCTACTGGGGCTTCTCCGTGGCTGGGGCATTGAAGACGAAAAAATCATAGACCGTGCGCGCGAGATCGGCGATGGCGGCCTCCGCCCTCTCGCCATCGGGTTCGTCAGCGAGGGTGAAGACGCTGATGGCCACACGACCCAGGCCATTGGGCAGGTAGATAATGCCCACGTCGTCGAGAATCCGACCGATCGTTCCCGTCTTGTGAGCCAAACGAGTTCCCGGCGGCAGGAGGCCACGCAGGCGATTCGCCCCGGTGCGGGTGCGCTCCAGAATCTCGAGGATGACGTCGCACGACTCCTTCTCCAGGGCTCGGCCCTCGGCGATCATGATCAGAAGGGCGGTCATGTCGCGCGCCGTCGCCTTGTCCTCCGGTCCCTCGTAGAACATTTCACGGGCGGCAGCGACCTCCTCCGAAGTCATGCTGACCTGTTCTCGGTACGCGATGATCTCTGCAAGTGGTGCATCTGCCACAGGCTCATAGTCGATGCCGTTGTAGTCGAGTATGAGCTCGAGCGTTGTCCGGTCCACGCGGATGTTCTGCAGTCCCAGCGATTGCATCCTCGCTGTGACCTCGGCCGCCCCTACCCGGTCGATAAGCATGTCGGTGGCTGAGTTGTCGGAGAGGATGATCATCATGGTGGCCAGGTTCTTGAGCGAGAGGGTCAGGCCCGGGGCCCACAGGTCCGCCAGCAGGCCACTGCCGATGTGCTGGTCCCTGACAGTCAGGTCGATGGGCATGTCCAAGCTCCACTCGCCGGACTCGACGCGCGCCATCATCTCCACAAGAATAGGTACCTTGTAGGTGCTCGCCATGCCGTACGGAGAATCCGGGTCCACACCAGCGGCGATACCGGATTCGATATGCTCGGCATACACCCCGATGCGGCCAGGAAAGCGCTCGACGATATGCTGCATCACTGCCTCGAGGCGCTCCGCGGTGCCCGGCGGTGTTGAAGCAAGGCCGGGGGGCCGCGCGGCGGTGTCAGGATCCTGTGCCATTGCCGGGGCCGTGATCGTCGCGATGAGGATGATCAGGATGACCATGGTCCAAAGGGCAGGGAAGATGGCGATGTTCGTGGATCTGCTCACGTCGCTCTCCTGTTATTGTGTCGGCGCCTTCGTCAATCCTGCCGGCGCCCGTATCACCGAAATACCATGAAAGGTCATCGTCCTGCATCTACAATCATGGTGTATAGCAGACCTTGATGAGAGTGTGGTGGGTCTGATTGTGAACGCGAGAAGGGCAACCCGCTCATCTCGTTGGAGCGAGCAGTGAGTCATTCTGACCTGAACATTCCAGATGGCGCACGCGTGCTGGAAATCGGCAGCGGGCACAACCCCCATCCGCGGGCGGACGTTTTGTGCGACCGGTACTTGGAGGATCGTGAGCGGGCCGGTGCGTTGAAACGTGACCGTCCATTCGTGCTCGCCGATGGTGGGGCACTGCCGTTCGTGGACAATGCATTCGACTACGTGATCGCCATCCATGTTGTCGAGCACGCCGACGACATCGCGGCATTCCTCGGAGAGTTGAGTCGCGTCGGCAGGGCCGGCTATCTGGAAACCCCATCAGCGATTGGCGAGCACCTGTTCGGGTGGCAGAAGCACCGCTGGGCGCTCTGGCTGCACGAGGAATGTCTACACGTGCGGCCCCGAGCGGGTCGGCGGCAGTTCGGCCGCCTGTTCCATCAACTCATGCGAGTCGATCCGCAGATGACCGCTCTTTACTACCGGTACCCGGACCTATTCCGGGTGCGACACCACTGGCAGGGTGAGGTGTCGTTCCGAATGTTGTCTTCCGATGACCCCGATCCGATCGACCTCGACGATGTGGAGGTCCTGTCGGAGTTGTTGAGCCGGCGAGCGCCTGCCCGCCGGTGGCTGCGCGCATACGTGCCACGCGGCCTCCGCGATCGCTTGTGGCAACCTATCAGGGACTGGAGCGCGCGGCGTCACCAGGCCGCGGGCAGGGATGGCGAATGAAGGCACCGGAGCACAACAAATACGTGCAGCCTGGAGCCCTGGTTTTCGAGACCGTCGAGAACCTGAGCGCCGCCGCCGCGGAGAAGGAATCTCGCGAGATCAGCGCGGCGCTGCATTACCACGGCCACCGCTACT